>JANOAW010000207.1:0-3379 GCA_031411355.1 Hyphomicrobiaceae bacterium
TGCCGAGCGCGCGCGGCCCCATCTCGAAGCGGCCTTGATACCAGCCAACGATGCGACCGGCTGCGAGATCCGCGGCGACGCGATCGATCAACACCGTCTCGCTCGATTTGTCCCACGTGATGCCAGCGGCCGTCAGTGCCCGTTCGATGTCGACATCGCCGTAGGCGCGTCCATAGAACGGATGCGTCAACTCCATCACGCGCGGCATGCCGAGCGTCTGATGCGTGTGCCACAGCGCGGCACCGAGTGGAGCGCCGGTATCTGACGCACACGGCGGCACCCACAGGCATTCGACATCGGTGTCAGCCAACACACGCGCATTGGCCACGCAGTTGAGTGCAACCCCGCCTGACAGGATCAGATTGCGCGTGTCGTGTTGGGCGAGCAGGCCACGAACAATGTGCAATATGATGTCTTCTGTCACGGTTTGCAGAGCATGGGCGAGATCGAAATCCCGCTGCGTCAGGGGCTGCCCCGGGGCTCGCGCCGCACCGAACAAATCGACGAAACGCTGGCTCAGAGGTTTGATTTGGCCGTGCACGGGAAAGCTGAAATAATTCAGATCGACGGCATAGCGGCCATCGGACGTCGGGCGCACCAGAGCGCGGAATTTTTCGACCAGGTCATCGCCGCCGAGCGCCGCCAGCGCCATCACCTTGCCTTCGTCCCCAAAACCGTCGAAGCCGAGGTGACTGGTCACCACCGTGTAAACGAGACCGAGAGAATTGAAGATGTCCGTCGACCATAGTCGCTCGAGCCTGTTGCCGCGACCGATATAGGCCGACGTCGAGGCATCGTCGCCATAGCCGTCCATGACCAGCACGATCGCCTCGTCGAACGGCGACACGAAAAATGTCGCAGCATGGGCGTCATGATGACCGACGTCGACGATTGCCGGTAGGCGGCGCCCGCCCCAGTGCGGTTTCAATCCACGGCGCAGATAATGACGCAGCACAAGGATTTGATTGCGTTGCGCTGGATGCGCGCGTGCATGCATCAGATCGAGACTGGCCGGAAAATTCGCCATGACCGCCCGGGCGAAGAAGCGCGCCAGTCGGCCAGCCTTCCAAGGCGTTACGATCGCATCGATGTCGGCAGGGTCGTGCCCGGTCGCCCACAACGATCCAAGTGCATGATCGGGAAATGCCCAACTGCGCTTGACCCTGTCGAAACGCTCCTCCTCGAGCACAGTTTCGATATGGCCATCATTGACGAGTGCCACACCCGCGTCATGCGTATTGCAGACGACCCCCAGAACCCTCACTGTGCACTCACCACGCTTACGATGACGGACGCGCGCTGCACTATGCCCTCGCGCGTCGGGTCTCTGCCGCAAAACCGGAATTGGAGCAAGTTATCGCCGCACGGACCGTCGGCAGGCGTTCGCGTTTGATCGGCGGCGCGTCCGGTCTGGTGTTGCAAGACTGCACCGTCAAAAATCCGATGCCGGGCCGAATCGTTTTTCTCGTCGAAACACGGCGCCGTTTGGCACACAGTCCAGATGCAACCTGGCCAGCTGCAACTCAGCCTGCTGCAACTTGGCCAGCTGTAATTGGGATCATTCCATGCGCGTTCGCACACTCTTGTCGACACTGGTCGTCGCTGCCACAGCGCCGTGGATGGCTCATGCTCAGAGCCCGAATTTCGTCAGTGTCGAAGGCGGCTTGGCGTGCAGCCGGAACAAGCCTGTGCTCGCCAACCAGTTCGACCTCGGACTCGGTAAGGAGGGCTGTGGCGGCACCGGTGCCATCGAACTCGGTACGATCGGCAAGCCGGTCCTCGGCGTCTTCGATCTGTGGGCCATCCGGGCGCGCTATACGACCTTCCAAGACAAGGCGAGTGGCGACTATTACGGCGAACCACTCCAGACGACATTTACCGACCGTCGCTACGTCCTTGATGCCGAAGTCGGCAAGAAAACGCCGTTTGGCATGTTCGGCGGCACATCTTATGTCACCGCTGGCGTTCGCTACGCCGCGTGGAGCGGCAGGCAGGACGTGAAAACCGTTTACGGCGCCGTCGTTGCCAATCGCATCGTGACAGACCTCGAGACCAACGGAATCGGCCCTCGCATCGGTTTGCGCTCGCATATCCCGCTCGGCTCACATTGGATGATCGAATCTCGCAGCGGTGCTTCAGCACTGTTTGGCAATTACGACGGCAAAGTTACCATCAATGGTGTCTTCGAGCGCGACAGCAAAAGCGCCGGTACGGTCTTCAACATAGATTCATCGTCAGCCCTGTCCTATAAATTCACCGGTGCCGACACCGGTCCCGTCGTCTCGGTCGGCTTGTTCAGCGAATATTGGTTCGGCCAATCAAAGTTTGACGGCGTAAAAGACAATCGTCATTCTCTCGGACCGTTCGTCCGCTACCGCATGCCTCTACCGTGACGCATTCTCGTTCGGTGGTCTCGCGTGCGTCAGCGTGTGACCACGCTCGCTCGCAAGCGGTTATGTGAGCTGAAGATAGTAGCTGAAATTATAGTAGCTGAAATCACGTGAGCCGACGTCTCGCCAGCGCTTGATGACGGACAGGCTATGCCAACCCTCACCCAGCGCCTTGCCGAATGCCCGCGACTGCTGGCCGATGGTGCCACGGCCACGAATTTGTTCGACCAAGGCCTCTCGATCAACGACGCGCCGGAACTCTGGCTCGACCGACACCCCGACCGGATTGCGGCGCTGCATCGCCAGTTTGTCGATGCTGGCGCCGACATCATCCTGACCAACTCGTTCGGCGCCAATGCGCCAAGACTGATGCGGTATCGGTTGCACAGCCGAACTCATGACCTCAATCGGCGAGCCGCCGAGATCGCACGCACGGTCGTCGACGCCACCTCTCGGCCGGTCGTCGTCGCGGGCTGCGTCGGACCGACGGGAGGCTCGATCGGACCAGCCCTGGCCGCATCCGGCGCGGTCACAGTGTTCATCGAGCAGATCGCGGGCCTGAAAGCCGGCGGCGCCGATGTGATCTGGATCGAGACCATGTCGGCCGTCGAGGAGATGCGCGCCGCGGCAGTCGCCGCCATCCAAGTCGGGATGCCGTACACGTTGACCGCCAGCTTCGACACGGCCGGCCGCACGATGATGGGTCTGACCCCGACGGCATTCACCGAACTGATTGCGTCGTTCCCGGTCGCACCGCTGGCTGTCGGGGCCAACTGCGGCGTCGGAGCATCCGACACCCTCACGTCGATCCTGGCGATGACGGAGGCCATGCCCGGGTTCCCCGTCATCTCGAAGGCCAACGCCGGCGTCCCTCGGGTGAGCGGTGACCAGGTCATCTACTCCGGCTCACCCGAGCTGATGAACGACTACGCCCACCTTGCGGCCGACTCGGGCGCCCGCATCATCGGCGGGTGCTGCGGCACGTCGCC
>JANOAW010000208.1:0-8867 GCA_031411355.1 Hyphomicrobiaceae bacterium
GTGGGCGCTACGGCAGTCGAATTGAGTCGCGCGCGCCGCGCCAACGCGGAATACCCGATGCGTCCGCAGTCACGCGCCCGTCGAGGTGGAGCATGAGCAAATCGCCGTGTCGGAATTGCCCGCAATTGGGAATGTCGACGATCATGGCTATTCCGCATGCGTGCGCCGTTGCCACGGCGTCCTCGTCCGCCGTCTCGCTGACAACGCCGCTCGACCGGCCGAGCACGCCGAACCACGCACGATGAACATAGGGCGTGACCAGCACATCGCCGGAGCGAAAATCCGCCAGGTCTGCGCCGCTGTCGAGGTTGGCCGGTAACGCGACGTAGGCGCGACCAACGGTCTCGATCGATCCGGCAACGCGGCGCCCCCGCCCACGAGCGCGCAACGGTGGCCGGTGGTCAAGCGCAGGCGAGGCCGTGAGCCTTTCGATGACATCGGCCGTTATCACAGCAGGAGGCGCCGGCAGAGCCGCGAGCTCGCGTCGATGTCGACAGCGCTGATGTGCGAGGTCGCGCATGGCGTCGGCCGTGATCGGCGTCAACGCGGCGATTTCGTCGTGTTTGAGATCGAATATTTTGCCGCCGAGGCCGAATTTGCGATCGAGATCGAGCAGAAGCAGGCGCAATATATCGACGTGTCGCAGCGCTTCGTGTCGGGCATCGAGCGTCAAGACAGTCATGTCGGCTGCGCTGCCCGGCGCTGCATCCGGTGATGGACCAGTGATGGCACAGACGTCGGCAAGCACAGTGAGCGCCCCAGGAATATCGCGATAGCGCGGCTGCGCCAGTTCAAGATCGAGCGTCGCGCGGTGACCGGCGATCCGCCGCATGGCGAGCTCGCGCGCTGATCGTGGCAACAGCCGAGCCGTCAATAGATCGATTTCCCACCGAGCCGTCGGAATGCATGCGACCGAGTTCGCATCTCCAAGTCGTCGTTCGATCTCGCGCGCCGAAGTGGCGACCAGCTCGGCGTCGGCATGAGCCGCAAGACACGTGGCGCGCTGACAGTGCCAGAGGTGCAGGATCTCGGCAGCCGAAAAATTGCTGAAGTCGACGTCCGTGAAACGGGCGGCCGCGGCATGGTGTCGAGGCAGACGCACCTCGCGCATGTCGTGGGCCAAGGCCCGCAGTTCGGCGCGTCGACGCCACCGTTTCACCCGCTGGCGTGGCGAAATGGTCGGCATGATCGTGACGCATCGCCCGAGCACGGTCGTCGATCTCGGTCGACCATCGACGTCGGCCATCGCGTTCAAAAGATCGAGTGTGGCCGCCGTCGGGAGTGGCACGAGGTCCGTCTCGGAGGCTTGAAACAGAGGCTGTGCGGGCTCTCTCCCGATCTCGGATGCAACCGCACGCACAAGACGGTCGACGTCCGCGTCGAGCGCCTCGAATGCAACCAGCGGCATGCATGCCGAAATGCGCCACTCTCGATCGCAACCGGTGAACGAAAGCGCGAACGGCGCACCGAGCGCCGCTTCGGCGCGTCGATAAATGCCGAGCAATGACCAGGACGCAGCCACCGGCGCATCCCCCGAAAGCGCGCGTCCCGTCAGCCGTCCGAACGTACTGCGCCGGCCGTCGACGACGATGGTCAGCTGACCAGGCAGAGCAGGCGTGCGCCCGATGACGTGGGCCGTATGCAGGACGGCGTCTTGCATCAGGACCGGTCCGGTTGCCGTGCGTAACACATCGCCGAAATCGCCGGCCGCAAACGATCGAGCACGGCAGCCGCCGAACAAGCGATACGGACCGGCGCTGTCGAGAGCTTCAGCGACCAGCTTCAGACCGCGGTCGCTGTGCGTCGACGTCCGCCACCTCGTCAGGGCATCCGCGTCGAGCAGCAGCGTTGGGACGACAGGCAGTCCTGCGGACGCCAACCGTGACAATCGAGCAGCAACGGCGCCGTAACGCGCTGCGTCAACTGCGGTCGCCATCACCACGCCCAAACCAATCTCGGTCAGCCGGCGCGTGGCGCGACGGCGGCGCCGATGGCCGATAATCTGTCTGACGGCATTCGAAACGATGAGCATGGAGCATCGCAGGGACTGAGGGGTCCCTGCGGGCCGTAGTCGATTCGATTGCTTCACTCAACCTAAAGATGCATTTCTATGTGGCTCTCCCGATGAGGATCTGTCCGTCCCAGCAGGCAGAACGCCATGTCGTGTCATCTGCTCCATCAACTCGCTCGCCATCGCGCTTGTGAGCGACAAGTCTCGCTTCAACATCGCAACATCGGCCGAGCGTTGTCGACGAACGATCGCGACGGCGCGTTCATACAAACTGTCGCCTGATGTCTCGGGCCACTCAACCTGCAGCGAACGTTGCATGTCGCGCACGGTGCCGTTGCCCGCAGCCGACGTCGGCTGATCGAGATCGACGTGTGTCGCCGCTGCGGCCGCGATCGCAACCGCTTCCGTCGGGCGGATCAGGGCTGCGTGGAGGCGCTGCGGAGCGCCGAATGATGCGCGCAGTCTGTCCACACCAGCCACAACCAGAATGTCCGTGTCGCCTGCAAGGTCTTCGGCGCCCGCGTCTCCAAACATCGCCCGGCTCTCGGCCTTGCTCGATAGTCGCGCAGCCAGACGGACAGGAAAAGCTGCGACGAGCGGCCCCGATAATGAGTCCTCAACGGCCGATGGGGTCGCGGCGACGACATGCACGCCAGCGAATTTGCCACGTCTGAGGATCGTGTCGAGCGCCGTCAGCCGGCCAGCATCACCATCCCGCACCAGCGCCGCAAGATCGCCGATCACCAGGACCAGATGTGGGATCGGGGCAATGTCGGTGCGCCCGTCGGCTCCGAGACGCTGGTTGTGGTCGTCGATGGTGCGGGCCTGCGCGACCGCGCGCATGCGCAAAGTGCGGGCATCGATCTCGGCGGCAGCCCACGCGAGCAGATCGGTTGCGTGCGCCAGATCGACCGCCGGCGGCACGGCGACATGGGGAAGTCCCGACCAACGCTGAAAACCACGCGCACTCGCGCCATCGGTCGCGAGAAAGACGAACCGAAGCGTCGCCGGCGTATGGCGATACACGAGTGACGTCACGATCGTGTCGATGAGTGCGTCGCGGGCCACGCGCTCGTGCGCACCGACCAGCATCGAGGCATCGGCCAGGTCGGCAACGCACGGTTCGCCGCGCGCCGACGCACCGAGCACCACCGGGATAACATGACGAGCGTTCTGGAAGCTGTCGTCGGCGATGAAATCGCGCAGTCCTAGGCAGACGGGGTCGTCGTGAGACATCTCGACCAACACAGAGTTTCGCGCAGCCGTCGATCGAATGCGCACGCTGACCGCCCCCATGCTGCGGGCAATGTCGTCTGCGAGGCCGACGAGGCGTGACGCTCGTGTGCCCGCCGCCGGTTCGACCGTGAACGTCGTCACGATCGGTCCGACCACATGGTCCGCAACCTCGCCGTGCACGCCGAAGGTCGCGAGCACGCCGACCAATTTCCGAGCACGGAGTTTCTCCGCCACATGCAGATCCCGCGCCGATGAACGTGGCGACGTCGTCTGTGGCAAGAGCGTCTGCGGCGGACGACGATAGCCGAGACGAGGCGGCCGCGCGGCTGTAGCCTGCGCACCGACGTGGGCCGGTGAAATCGGAGGTGAGATCGGTGCCGCCGCAGTTGCCACGGCGCGATTGTCGGCGACGCGGTCGTGCACCGGCTTGGGCGGCACGACAGGTGCGGCCGCGACGATCGGCTCTGGCGCCAAGACGGGAACCGGCACCGGTTCTGCAGCCATTGCTGCAGCCGGCATCGGCAACATTGGCTCACGTGTCTGCACCGCCGCAGCAGCCGTTGCACTGGCGCGCGTCGTGGGACCGGCCGCCAGCACGTCCTCATCCGATGCCGACACCACGACGGCCGCCTTCAAGTGCGACACCCACCCGGAATCGGGCACATGCGTGCGACGGCGCTCGACCATCCGCTTCAGGTCGGCCGGCGTCACGCCCATCGACAACATCAACATCGAAAATCCCGCAGCCATCAGGCAGACACCCGTGACCAACGGTGCGCGTTCCGCATTCACGATGCCGAACAATCCCGTGACGAACTGAAAGCCGAAATCACCGAGCAGGCCGCCATAACCCGATCCGAGCGGCCACACGGCGGCTCTCGGCAGGCTGGACAGAAACGCCGCCAGACACAGCACGGCGACGGGCGCCATGAGGAGTTTTGAGCGGGCGCCATCGATGCCGTTGCGCGACAACAACTGCGCGGCCCAGAACACCGGTGGCAAAAGACCGAACACACTCGCGAGGCCGAGCGATTGAATGACGACATCGGATAAAATAGCGCCGATCGGGCCGAGCGCGTTCTTCGCCTTCAATCCCGCGCCGACATTGGAAAAGGATGGATCGGCGATCGACCAGGTCAACAAGGCGGCGACGAACAAAGCCGACAGTGAGAGGATGACGACGCCGAGCGTCTTGGCGAACCAGCCAGCCAGGGCCGTGTCACGCCGGCTACCTCGGATGCGATCGGCTGGCGGCGCGAGCGACGCGCGGTGCGCGACGAACAGACCAGTGCGCTGCGGCGCATCTGCCCGATGGGCTGCAAAGCCGGGGGACTCGAACGACATGATTACGCTTACACAAGGTTACGCACGGTTACACGACGATCGCCAGGCAACGCGCCCAAAACCATCCCAAACAACCTGACAGCTTCACGTTTCCATAAGGTTACCGGTTGGTGGCGGGCGCACCTGAGATTTGACCGATGTCGCCTTATCGGCCGGGCCGGGCATATCGCGCATCAGCGCAATGGCGAGACTTCGACAAGAATCGCAATTGAATGTGATTAACCATAGGACATCAAAGGTTAACGTCGGGGTTGACCGCACAGCCTGAGATGCTTAATTCGCGCGTCCTCGTGGCTCTGGTCCCGCGACCAATCATCGGTGAGCGGATCTCGTCCAGAACGCAGGATGTAATGAGGGCCCAGGCACCTTTCGGTCCCGGGTACGTCGCAACGGCGGCGAGGGCCACATTCGGAATGCCGGTGCGGGGTGGCGCTGCTGCGCCTCCATCGGTCTCCTGCCCGCGATAACCAAACGACGCCGTTGCCCCTGTCGGGGCGCGACCATCCTGGCGCGTCTCACGTCCATCGGTCTTGATCTCAGGAGACCAGTCTATGAAATCGTATGTTGTTGCGTTCCTGCTTGCGGCAGGGGCTTGGATATCTGCGGCCTCCCCCGCCATGGCCGACAGGGATCAAGAAACTTGGTCCAGCATGACACGATCCGCCGCGTCGGCATCGTTCCAGCAAAAATCGTCGCCAGCCAAATCGTCCCCGAAGGCGACCCGTTCCGCATCGTCCGACGATGGCTCTCGCCCACAGCGCGCCGCGGCGCCCAAACCGGCCCCGGTTCGGACAGCGGTCACGTCTTCGGGCGGCGGTGGCTCGTCGTCGGGTGTCGCCTCCTACTACTGGCAGCCACAGCCGGTCGCCTCGGGCGGTCGCTTCAATCCGGATGCATTGACGGCTGCTCACAAGACGTTGCCGTTCGGCACCCGCGTGCGCGTCACCCACGCCTCCAACGGCCGTTCGGTCGAGGTCGTCATCAACGATCGCGGACCTTATGTCGCCGGTCGAGTTATCGACCTGTCCCGTCGCGCCGCCCAAGTCATCGGCATGACCGGTCAAGGCATCGCACGGGTCAACGTTGCGGTTCTCGGCAAGTAAAATTCTCGGGCAAACAACGAACATCGACCGGTTCCGCGCCGCGGCACCGGTCGATTGCATATGAGTGTTGATTTCGCCGGATCAAAACAGGTCGCGCACATCCGCCAGCGGCGGAAATACGCAAACTGGATCAACAACCGGATCAAGGTCCGGCGCAACGATCGGGTCCGAGACGTCGCCGTGCGTCCAGGTGATGACGACTGGATCGAGCACATCTTCCAGCGGCGGAAAAACGCAGACGGGATCGATATCCGATGCACCGATCGGATCGAGCACATCCGTCAGTGGCGGCAAAACGTATCCAGGATCACTGGCCGGATCACGGTCCGGCTCAACGATCGGGTCCGAAACGTCGCCATGCGTCCAGGTGACCACGACCGGATCAAGCACATCCGTCAGTGGCGGCAAAACGCATCCAGGATCACTGGCCGGATCGAGGTCCGGCGCAACGATCGGGTCCGAAACATCGCCATGCGTCCAGGTGACCACGATCGGATCGAGCACATCCACCAACGGCGGCAGAACACACCCAGGATCACTGGCCGGATCGAGGTCCGGCGCAACGATCGGGTCCGAAACATCGCCATGTGTCCAGGTGACCACCATCGGATCGAGCGGCATTGAGACGATGGAGTTCGTGCGCACGACCTCAAACGTGACATCGGGCGTTTCGAGGTCGCGAAAAAGTGACGCCTCCAATGCGCGCAAGAACGATAGGGACATTGCCAGCTCCGGCCGAATGCGTGCCGGCGACACGTGCCGGTCAAGAAGACCCTGTCACATCCGTTTGAAGACTTGTTTTCCGAGACATTTCAAATGCCTTGCAAATCGTTTCAGACAGGAACTCACAGTTCGAGCCAATCTTAACTGGGTGTCCACAGAGCGTCTGTGGAGATTGGTCATTGTCCCGACTTGCCAACATTTTCTGGCGCATCGTAAATTTTTGCTTCCAGGTCGCTTCATTCCGACCATGACTGGTGCTAGGTTGCCGCCGGCATGAATCGTGAAACGTCGGCATTCGACGTGCCGGGACGTGCCGGCTGGGGCATCAGCAACGTCCACGTTTGTGGGCAATACGTTTAGGAGTGCAACAATGAGCGAATTGCGCGACTTGAAGTCGTTTTGGCAGACCCTTGAAGGTGATGCCCTTACCCCGGCAACCGACAATCCTGGGCAAAGCCATCTCGTGGCGGCCGATGCAGCGCCTGCATTCACATCACCGATCGACACCTATGAGCCCGAACTGGCGCCGTTCAGCTTGGACGATGACGATGTCGATGTCGGCACAGGCGGAACCGGCGGTGACGAAGCGCCACCAGTTCTTGGCACTTTGTCGGAACTCGCGTCTCAGTTGACCAACGGCTATTGGGGCGGCACCGCCCGCAAATGGGCGAACGCGACCAACATCACCGTCAATTTGAATGGTCTTGCCCTCGCCGGCGAAAAAACACTGGCTCGAGCGGCCATGGACGCTTGGGAACGCGTCGCCAACGTGAACTTCGTCGAGACAACCGGAACGGCGAACATCACCTGGACCGATGCCAACAACACGACAACCTACGTCGCCAATTCGGGCAGCAGCGTCAGTGGCGGTACGATCCTCAGCAACACCATCACGATTTCTCAATTCTGGTATAACAACAACGGCGGCGCCGGCGGCACGCCCGGCGTGTTTTCGAGCTACGGTTTCCAAACCTACATCCACGAGCTCGGCCACTCGCTCGGCCTCGGCCACCAGGGCGACTACAACGGCAGCGCCACCTACGGCACCGACAACAAGTTCACCAACGACAGCTGGCAGTTCTCCGTCATGTCGTATTTCAGCCAGACCAACTACGGCGGCGCGTCGCGTGCCTACGTGTCTGGTCCGCAGATGGCCGACATTCTCGCCATCCAGAATCTGTATGGCGCGCCTGCGAACGCTAACACTCACTATTATGGCGATTTCCCGACCGTAACGGGTCCCGGCTATAACTTCGCCAACAATGTGCAGTCGTTCACGATGTATTCTGCCGACGGTTGGGTGGCTCTGGACAGCTCCACATATGCCGGGTCGCAGACGATCAACATGAATGCCGGTCAATACTCGTCGGTGCGTGGTCTGTCCAACAACATCAGCCAGTACACCAACACGAATATGGTCATTTATTCTGGCGGATCCGGCTCCGATGACGTGACGCTGAACACGACGGCGCCGTCGGGCGTTAGCAGCGCTGTTTACGGAAATGGCGGCGCGGATACGTTCCGCACCGGCGGCGGTACCGACCACTATGTCGACGGCGGTGCCGGCGTCGATACCTATGTCCGCGCCGGAGCAGTTGCCTCGAACTTCAAGATCACCCACGAAAACACCTGGACCGCCACCGTCTCCGGCACTGACACGCTCGTCAATGTCGAGCAAGCAGTGATCAACAATGGCACGCAGACATTGACGTTGCGGCAGGCGCACTCGAACTTCAACTTCGGCGCCACCTCTAACGACGTCGGCGCGACGTCCGACTTGATCCTGCAGGACGGCTTCGGCACCGTCGTCACCTACACGATCCAGAACAAAACCAACATCGGCGGTACCGTGGTTGGACAAGGTGTGTCCGGCTGGTTCGTGAAGGGCACCGGTGACTTCAACCGTGACGGCGATGCTGACATCGTCATGCAGAACGGCGGCAACGTCGTCACCTGGAGCATGCAGAACGGGTCCAACGTCGGCGGTACGTTGATCGGACAAGGCGTCGCGGGCTGGAGTGTGGTCGGCGTCGCCGACACCAACAACGATGGCGATTCCGATGTCATTCTGCAGAACGGCGGCAACGTCGTCGTGTGGAACATGGAGAACGGCGCCAATGTCGGCGGCTTGCTGATCGGCGGCGGCGTCAACGGCTGGACCGTGGTCGGCACCGGAGACTTCTACAACGACGGCTCGCACGACGTGTTGTTGCAGAACAACGGCACCATCGTGGTGTGGAATATGGTCAACGGCGTCAATGCCGGTGGCGCGGTTCTCGGCGGCTTCGGCGCTGGCTGGAGCATCAAGGCGACCGGCGATTTCAATGGCGACGGCACAACCGACATCGTCCTGCAGAACGGCGGCACGATCGTCGACTGGATCGTCCAGAACGGCTTCGCGACGTCGGGCAATCTGATCGGCAACGTCAACGCCGGCTGGAACGTAGTCG
>JANOAW010000209.1:0-1947 GCA_031411355.1 Hyphomicrobiaceae bacterium
TTCCACGCCCTGGCCGATCCGATAGCGCTCGGTGCCGCTGTAGACCACGAAGCGACGCTCCGGCTTCAGGTCCTCGCACGCGCTGTGAAACCCCGCCTCGACCTTGGCCGAGCGGCCACGCTTCACCTCGATGGCCCACAGCTTGCCGCCCGGCAACTCCAACAGCAGATCGATTTCGTGGCCGTCGCTCGTGCGATAGAAGAACGGGATCGACCAATCCGGCGCGCACGTGATCAGGGTCTCGATGACGAACCCTTCCCAGCTCGCCCCGATGACCGGGTGGCCGTAAAGCGTATCCCGGTCCGGGATCGTCAGCAGCGCATGCACGAGACCGCTATCGCGCACGTAGATACGCGGTGTCTTGACCAGCCGCTTGGTCGTGTTGGTATGGAAGGGCTGCAGGCGGCGCACCAGCAATAGATCGACCAGCAGATCGACATAGCGGATGACCGTCGGCGCACTGATGGCGAGGCTCGCTGCCAGCTTCGAGACATTGAGCGGCGTGCCCTGCAGGTTTGCGAGCATGGTCCATAGCCGGCGTAACGTCTCGGCCGGGATGCGTGGGCCGAGCGCCGGAATGTCCCGCGACAGATACGTGCGCAGGAATTCCTGGCGCCACTCCCGGCTCGCACGTTCGGACTGAGCCAGCGCACTTCCGGGGAAACCGCCCCGCACCCACAAGGCCTCGGTCTTGTCGGCCCCGCGTTCCGTTACATCGAGCGGCGACAGTTCGCGGTAGGCGATCCGCCCGGCCAGGCTTTCCGATGATTGGTGCAACAGTTCCATTGACGCCGATCCGAGCAGCAGGAACTGGGCATGCTGTCGGCCGGCATGGCGGCGCCGATCGATAACGCCGCGCAGGGCGGCAAAGAGATCAGGCGCGTTCTGGACTTCGTCGATCACCACAAGCTTGTCGAAATGGTCATCGAGGAACATGACGGGGTCGGCAATCTTCTGCCGCTCCGCAGGGTCCTCGAGATCCAGGTATATCGACGGCATGGTGGCTGCGATCGCCTTCGCCAGCGTGGTCTTGCCGACTTGCCGCGGGCCGAGCAGCGCGACCGACGCGTGCACCATCAGGTCATGGGCGATCTGGGCATGTCGACGACGCGGGATCATTTTGCAAATTTAACACACAGCGTTCGATTTGCAAATGCGCAAGGGACGCCCCCGCAAAGGCGAACACGGTGCGATCATCCCGACTGAGGACAACACCAGGATCGCATCACGTGCGCCAACGGCCAAGGACGACGCTCACCCCGCCGATCGATCACGACAGCACCGCCACCGATCATGAAAACCCTCATCGCCCTCCTCGTCGCCGCTTCCGCCCTGGCAGCCGTCGCCCCCGCAAACGCCACCATCAACTCGGGCAACCTGCCGACCTTCGACGGCCCGGCCTTCGGTCCCAAGGACCTGCGCACGTTTGACGGTCCGGCCTTCGGCCCCTCCGACATCCGCACCTTCGACGGCCCAGCCTACGGCTGGCAGAGCGGTGGCAACCAGCGCTAACCGCCTCAACGGTCAGGTTTCAGAAGGCATGAGCCGCTGAAACCTGATCACAGCCTATCTCTCGGCGCTCGTCTCGCGCTCGGCTCACGAGAACCGGACGAGGTTCAACCGCGTTGCGATCTGCTAGCACCACAAATTGTCTAGCGCTTTGCCATGAAGCTATACAGCAGCGTTGATCAACCCGATTATGCCCCGTTATGCGGCAAGACACAGCCACACGCACTTTACCCCGGATCGAAGCCCGCAGGGCCGAGACCACTTCTGGGCTCGGTTCACGAGAGCCGGATCAGGTCCAATCAACCGCTAGCATCACAATCCGCTAGCACTCCGAATTGTATAGCGCTTCTGCAAAGCTATACGCTGCGAAATATCTCACCACCCGACGCATATGGCCCTTCAATCGTCGCGCCCACGATGCATCGGCTCAGCCATGGG
>JANOAW010000210.1:0-3237 GCA_031411355.1 Hyphomicrobiaceae bacterium
GCATCCGCCGCCTGCTCGGCGGCTGGAAATTCTTGTTTCTCGACGACACGCCGTTCGATGCGACGGTGGCGAAAGCGGGCGGTTCGGCGCGGGGCGCTTATCTTGTCGAAGGTCCCGGACATTGTGCGGAATGTCATTCGAAGCGCAACGCACTCGGAGGGATAACGTCCAATGGACGCATGGCCGGCGGGCCCGATCCAGAGGGCAAGGGCTTCACGCCCAATATTACGCAGCATCCAAAAGATGGGCTCGCCGACTGGAGCGCCAAGGATTTCGAGTACATGCTCGAAACGGGACTGACACCGAGTGGTAGCGCCGTCGCCGGTGAAATGGCACACGTGATCAAGAATACAGCCAAATTGTCGGTCGAGGATCGCAGAGCCATGGCAACCTATCTGAAAGCCTTGCCGCCACGCGCCGGCGCCCGCCCACCGGCTGCGAAGTGACAGCTCGTGCGCGTCGATCAGTTCGATTTCACGCTACCTGACGATCGCATCGCCTTGCGTCCGGCGGAACCGCGCGATGGGGCTCAATTGCTGGTGGTCCAGCCCGGGCGTCCGATCACCGACGAGACCGTGCGTCACTTGCCGTCGTTTTTGCGGCCCGGCGATGCTCTCGTACTCAACGATACGCGCGTCATTCCGGCCGCCCTCGACGGTGTGCGGGATCGCGATGGGCTGACGGCGCGCGTAATGTTCAATTTGACCAAGCGGCTCGACGCCACCACCTGGCGCGCCTTCGCACGTCCGGGCAAGCGCCTGAGCGTCGGTGATCTCGTGCGCTTTGGCGCGACGGCGTCACTGACTGCGACGGTTGCGGCGAAACTGGAGGCCGGCGAGGTTGTGCTCGCCTTCGAAGTTCCGGCGGAGGGTCTCGATGCCGCGCTCGCCTTAGTGGGTACGACACCGCTGCCGCCCTATATCGCCCTCAAACGCAAGACCGATGCATCGGATCAGGCCACGTATCAGACGGTGTATGCGCGCGTACCCGGCGCGGTCGCGGCGCCGACAGCCGGATTGCACATGACGGATGATCTGATGGCTGCGATCTCGGCCGTCGGCGTGTCGCGCCATTTCGTCACCCTGCATGTCGGTGCGGGCACGTTTCTACCGGTCAAGACCGACGACACGCGCGACCACGTCATGCATTCGGAATGGTGTGAATTGAGCGCCGAGACGGCGACCGCTTTAAACGTGATCAAGGCGCGCGGCGGCCGCATCGTCGCGGTCGGTACGACGGCCCTGCGTGTGCTCGAAAGTGCCGCCTCGTCAGATGGCCTGTTGCGCCCGTTCGCTGGTGAAACCGCGATATTCATTACCCCTGGATATCGATTCCGGTCAGTCGATGTGCTGATGACCAATTTCCATCTCCCGCGCTCGACATTGTTCATGCTCGTGTGTGCCTTCGCGGGCCTGGACACGATGAGCGCCGCCTACGCCCACGCCATCGATGCCGGCTATCGCTTCTATTCTTACGGCGACGCGTCGCTGTTGTTTCGGTCGCCCTCAGACGTTTGTGCAGAGGCGACAAATTTGCGTTGACACTCTGAGGTCGGCGCGGGAGAACGCGCTCGCCTATACCCGTTTGCGGGAGAGACCGGGCGAGTTCGTGAGAGCTCGACCGGCGCCGAAGGAGCAACCGCCCCGGAACCTCTCAGGCAAAAGGACCGCAGACGGACAGGCACTCTGGAAAGCGACGACCACAGTCGTCCACCGACGGGGTAAAGCCATCACGCGACGAGCGCGGGGGCTAATCTCTCAGGTCCCGTGACAGAGGGGGCTTCACTCCGGCGCATTCCGCGCCAGGGTCAGAAGTACCGACGGGACCGTTCGCATGGCAGCCGCCACCATTGATCCTTCAGCCGCGCCGCTGAAGCGGACCCCGCTGCATGATCTGCACGTTGCGCTCGGAGCCAGGATGGTGCCGTTTGCCGGCTACGAGATGCCCGTTCAATACCCCCTCGGTGTCCTCAAAGAGCACCTCCATACGCGCGAAAAAGCCGGCTTGTTCGACGTCTCTCATATGGGACAAGCCTATCTGATCGCCGACGATCTCGATCACAGTACCGTCGCACGCGCCCTCGAAGCCCTCGTGCCGGCCGACATGTTGAACCTGAGCCACGGCCAGCAGCGCTATACACAGCTGACGGCCGAAGACGGCGGCATCATAGACGATCTGATGGTGTCGCGGCCCGAGACCGCCGATGGTGACGGCGTGCTCAATCTGGTCGTCAACGCCGGCTGCAAAGACGCCGATTATGCCCACATGGCCGACGGCTTGCCGCCCGAAATCACCCTGCATCAACGTTCGCATCATGCGCTCTTGGCCTTGCAAGGCCCTATGGCCGCGGCCGTACTCAGTGGGCACGCTGCCGATGCGGACAAAATGCGCTTTATGACGGTACGCGGGCTCGAGATCGCGGGCATTCCGTGCACAGTCTCCCGCTCCGGCTACACGGGCGAAGACGGCTACGAAATTTCCGTCCATCAAGACGACGTCGCGGCGCTCGCCAAGATCTTGCTTGCAGATCCGAGGGTGGCACCGATCGGCCTCGGCGCTCGGGATTCGCTCCGCCTCGAAGCCGGTTTATGCCTCTACGGCCACGATATCGACATCACGACGAGCCCGATCGAGGCCGATCTCGGCTGGAGCATCCAGAAGCGGCGGCGCATCGACGGCGGCTTTCCAGGCGCGCCTCGCATCACCACCGAACTGGCGGGTGCGGCCGCTCGTCGGCGCGTCGGCATTCTCCCCGACGGGCGCGCGCCCGCACGTGAGGGGACTGAAATTCTCGATACGTCCGGCACACGGATCGGCACCATCACGTCGGGTGGCTTCGGCCCTTCCGTCAACGGGCCCATCGCCATGGGCTATGTTGCAATGGCTCACGCGGCCATCGGCACGCCGCTGCAGTTGCTGGTGCGCGGCAAACCGCTCGCCGCACGCGTGATCAAGATGCCGTTCACGCCGCATCGCTATTTCAAGTGAGTGACCTGTCAACTGCGACCAGCCGCGTCAGCACGTATTTCGCGCAGCCCAGATCGAGGAAAACCGCAACATGATCAGATACAGCAAAGACCACGAGTGGATCAGCATCGAGGGTGACGTCGGCACCGTCGGCATTTCCAATCACGCCCAGGCACAGCTCGGCGATGTCGTGTTCGTCGATCCGCCATCGCCCGGTCGCACCGTTGCGGCACACGAGGTCGTCGCGGTGGTCGAGAGCGTGAAAGCCGC
>JANOAW010000211.1:0-5026 GCA_031411355.1 Hyphomicrobiaceae bacterium
CGCGCTTCCAGATCTGCACATTGGCAGCTGTTCGAACAGCGGCTGCCTCACCGGCCTTGACACGCACCGACAACATGCCGCCGAAACCGCCCTGCATCTGGCGCGCGGCGATCGCGTGACCTGGATGCGAATCGAGGCCTGGATACAGCACACTCGAAATCCGCGGATCGGCTGCGAAATGATGCGCCATCGCCAGCGCCGATCGACATTGCTGCGCGACACGAACATGCAGCGTTCGCATGCCACGCAACAGCAGCGCCGCCTCGAACGGCCCGAGAATGCCACCGAGCGTTTTGCGCACGCGGACGGCGCGCTCGAAATAGGCATCCATGCGTGCAAACGTCAACGCGCCGGCGATCACGTCGGAATGGCCGTTGAGATACTTCGTCGCCGCGTGCATGACCACATCGGCACCGAGCGCCAGCGGCCGCGTCAGAACGGGGGTTACCACGGTCGAATCGACGCCAAGAATGCAACCTGCTTTGCGCGCGATCGCCGCGACGCCGGCGATGTCGGATATGGTCCACAGCGGATTGGCGGGCGTTTCGAGCCAGATCATCTTGGTTTCGCCGGGACGCACGGCTTTTTCGACCGCCGCGAGATCCGTTGTATCGACGAACGTCGAGGTGATACCGAGAGTTGGCGCATCTTCCTTGAGCCAGACGCGCAGCCACCAATACATCTCGTTCGGCACCACGACATGGGCCGGTCGCTCCAAGGCCAGGAACGCACATGTCGCAGCCGTCATGCCCGAACCCGAGACCAGAGACGCGGCTCCTTGCTCCAAGGCCGTCAATACCTCCTCGCATTGACGGACGGTCATGTTGTCGGGTCGGCCGTAAAGAAAACCTTTGCGATACTGGTTGTCGGCATCGCGGATGAACGTGGTCGCCAAGTGAATCGGTGGCACGATCGCCCCTGTTTCACCATCGATGCCGCCGCCGGCCTGGGCCGCGAATGTGGCCGGGTGCACGGCTTTGGGATCGAGGAACTTCGGATCGGACATCGGGGGCATCATCTCCGCGTTTTCGACAGCGTATTCGTCATAGACGACAGCCTCGCCCCGATGGGGATGCGGCAAATGGCATGAATGGACCGCGAACGACGTGGCCTGCTCGACGAGGCGGTGGATTCACCGTAGACGCCGTGCGGGATGGCGACAGGGGATCAGTCATGCAAGCGTGGCAAGTGGCACTGCTCGGCCTCATCGAAGGGCTGACCGAGTTCCTTCCCGTGTCATCCACCGGCCATCTCATTTTGGCCGACAAGTTCCTCGGTCTCAAATCCGACGGCACGTTCAAGATCTTGATCCAACTCGGCGCTATTCTCGCGATCCTGACCGTCTACTTCGCCAAGATCTGGCGCATCCTGGTCTCGTTGCCCTTCGAGCGGCGCACCCAGATGTTCGTGCTCGCCATTTTTCTGGCGTTTCTCCCAGCCGCCATCCTCGGCGCCACCTTTCACAAATTCATCAAAGAGGTCCTGCTCGAGAGCCCGCTGGTCGTCTGCGTGTCGTTGATCGTCGGCGGCATTATTCTGCTCCTGGTCGATCAAACGCGTACAGAGCACGTCTACGACGACATCATGGATGTGCCGCCGCTGCTGGCTCTGAAGATCGGCGCCTTTCAATGCATCGCCATGATCCCGGGCGTCTCGCGCTCGGGTGCGACCATCGTCGGCGCGATGTTGATGGGCACCAGCAAACGCGCGGCGGCCGAATTCTCGTTTTTCCTCGCCATGCCGACCATGGCCGGCGCATTCGTCTACGATCTCTACAAGAACTATAAAAACCTCGACGCCGCGACCATCCAATCCATCGCACTCGGATTTGCCGTCGCATTCGTCGTTGGTGTCGTCGTTGTCCGCTATCTCCTGGATTTCGTCTCCAAGCGCGGTTTTGCGCCGTTCGCTTGGTGGCGCATCATCGTCGGCGGCATGGGTCTCGGTGCGCTGGCGATCCTGCAATAACGCCGCGAGTGCTTCAGATAACCAAGCCGGCCCGCTGAATGATGCCGTCAAGCTGGCCCCAGAAAAAATCTGGCCCACCATAGCCGACGATGCGGCCGGCTTCGCGTCCATTGACGATCAGGATGAAGGTCGGCGTATATGCCAGACCGCCGACGCCTGCGAGCCTCGGATCGCCACGCCTGACCCGCGTCAACGGAGCCGTACGACCCTCGGCACTTTTGGCGTAACCGCTTGAGACGTCACGATCCCACTTGCGGCAGTAGCCACAGTCGGGCGCATCCACCATGATCAGCGTTGTACGACCGGCAAATCCGCGCACGTCTTGCGCTGCAGCGGCCGACCATAGGCTCAGCAGCATCGCGCCGAGCAGAATGACGTATTTGGCGATCGGCATGCGAAGTCCCCGGGCGCCGGTCACAGCGAAAAACTTGTGCCGCAACCGCACGACGCCGTCGCATTGGGGTTGCGGATCTTGAACGCGGCACCGATCAGATCATCGACGAAATCGATCTCCGACCCGGCAAGATAGTCGAGCGATACGGGATCGATGAACACACACGCACCGGCGCGTTCAAGAACCGTGTCGTCACTCGCCCGCTCGGTCGTCAGATCAAACGTGTATTGGAAGCCTGAGCAGCCCCCGCCTGCGACCGCGATCCTCAATGCTGTGCCCGCGGCCTCGCCCGACACGATCTCAGCGATACGACGACCTGCACGCTCGGTCAGCGTCACGGCAGTCACCGGTTCGACGGTATGTTCGACGGTAGAAGTCACGGCTCAACTCCTCGACGGTGCAACGCAGCGTCACGGTGAACAGATAAGCGCACCTGATCGATTGTCAAAGGGTGCTTGTCTGACGCGGTGGCTCCCGATTGCCTCGAATTTTGAGTGCATTTGTCCGTCTGCCTGCACGAGCGAACGTCGAAATTTGCAGATCGTATCGGGCTGGCACGACGTGCAGTTGACACTTTACACTTAATACCTACAATAACATCTTGTGGAGCAATGATTAAATCCGAGTTCACCATACGCCTTAGGCTGAACTTAATGGTGTTCAGCTACGGTCGCCTCTGGTCCTGAATTGTGTAATGAGTGTCATGACCGACCAACCACTGAGAGCGCGAGCGCGCTTTGTCCTCGGCCCTGACGGGTCGCCGTTGACTGTCGCGGATCTTCCGCCACAGAATACGAAACGCTGGGTCATCCGGCGAAAAGCAGAAGTCGTCCTCGCGGTGCGTGGCGGTTTGCTAAGCCTCGAAGAGGCTTGCGATCGCTACAAACTGACTGTGGACGAATTTCTGTCCTGGCAACGTTCGATCGATCGGCACGGCCTTCCGGGCCTGCGGGCGACGCGCATCCAGGATTACCGCGGCTGAGCGGCCACTTTTGGTGTCACAGATCCGGCCGTCGGCCCGTTCGCGGGTACCGAGGTCGCGACCTGTGCCGCCGATGTGGCCGATCCCGTGGCGTTCGGTGGCGATGTCGTCCCCGCGAGGACACGTTTGCGCTTTTGCGGAAGCTTCTCGGCGACGGGCGGCGGCGGCGGAGGCGGGCGAACGACGCGAGCTTGGCAGCTGTCTCTCGACTGTCCCCAGGCAAGCACGTCCTGTTCCATGGCCTGAGCGAGGTCGGTCGGCAGTTTGCCGGCTTGCAACGTCAGGCGTGTGGCGTCGTCCGATTCGCGGGTTAAAGACATGCGGTACGCCCGTGACCCGCGGGGGTTCGCTGCGCCGATGTCCTTTTCAAAAATCGTGATCTCGGCTGCTGTGCCGGTGCTGGGCGGTGGCGCCTCGGCTGAAAAAACATGGCTGGCCTTCAAAGGGCCATCCGTGCTGAACCAACATGTCAGCGCGCGGCCGGCGATGCGGCTGTAGACGTCGGTGACGGACCCCGACAACGTCGGTGAATTTCCAAAAGTCACCACGCTCGGCAGACTAGCCGTGGTCAACGTTCCCTGCGGTGACGTGAGCAACGACGACGGCGCACCACCGGATGCACAGGCGCCGAGCCCCGCAGCCAACGTCAGCGAAATTGTCACCATCACCTTCACGTCACAGGCAATCCCAGCGGTCTCGAACCGCGTCGAGGTTAGGCGATCCCAATCATCCTGTCGACCATGCGCACCTCACCTGTGCACACACCGTTACCGCGTAGCGGCACGCGCCCTTACAGGGATTGCCCCTCGACCTCACGGGAAAGTTCGTCGTGCATCTGCTTGGCGCCAGCGGCGTAAGGATGCACCTCCAATAGCTTTTTGACGGCCGCGAGTGCGCCCTTTTTCTGGCCGATCTCCTTCAAGATCTGCGCGACACCCTCGAGCGCTTTGTAATGGTTGGGGTCGAGCGCCAGCACCCGGCGCAGGTCGCCGATAGCCTGTTCAAAGCGATTTTCGGCAAAATGGTGATACGCCCGTGTGTTCCAGCCCTCGGCATAGTCGGGTGCCATCTCGACCGCCGCATCGAGCAATTTCAGGGCGAGTTCAGGCTTCTTGGCTTTACTGGCAACCTGCGCGCGTTCCATCAACAGGTGCACCGTGTCGCTACCCGACGATTGCCAAAGTCGCTCGATACTCTGCGTCACGGTCTTGGCCGACGCCTCCGATTCAGCGGTCGCTAAGTGCGCGTAGAGATCGGCAAGCGCCTTTTCGCGCTCGGCGGGCGTGCGCGGTTGCAGGACCGCGATCGGAGGTGGCCCTTTTTTCTCGGCGCCCTTGGCTTGCGGACCGCCTTTAGGAGCCGGCGTCACACCATTAGGGTCGGCCGGCTGACCACTCGGCCCCGCTCCACCAGGACCAGCTGCACCAGGACCTGCACCCGGACCGCCGTCCTTCTTGGGCGCCTGCGACCGCGGTGGCGTTTGCCCCGCATCTGGAGGGGTCGACTGTTGCGCCATCGCGATCGACGCAATCATAGGAGCCAGTGCCAGGGGAGCCAGCAGCACCGCCGCACGCACGGACTTGAACATCACAAACTGGGACATGGAACACATCATAGCGTTGGTCGCGGCGCCGTCAAAGGCGATCATCCCACGACACGAAAACGAGTGCGCCCGGCAGATC
>JANOAW010000212.1:0-2298 GCA_031411355.1 Hyphomicrobiaceae bacterium
ATTGATCCCCCGATCTGGGACGACATCCGACACGCGTTCGAGTATTCGGACGATACCGTCGCGATCATCGCCCGCCGCTTCGGCGTCACGTCCAATCAGATCCGTTACCGCGTCAGGGCGCTGAATTGGACGCCGCGCCCATCCGGAGCCGAAGCGCTCGCCATCGCCAATGCCAAGCGCAGCGTCGGACTGATGCGGCCGTCCTATGCCGAACCTCTGGCGGCGCCCGAGCGAAAATCAAAGCGTGCTCCCGCCACTGGGTCGCTGCCGCATCGGCAGGCGATCATCGTGCGTCTCTATGACGTTATTGACGCCAAGCTGGTCGAAATCGAGCGGCGCATAGCGACCGATCGGGCGCTGGACCAGGGCGAGGCCGAACGCGAGACGCGTGAAATCGGTACGCTGATCAAAAATTTCGAGAAGTTGACCGAATTGTCCGATGCCCACGACGCCAAGTTTGCCCAGCGCGCCGCAGCCGCCCCCGCAACGAACGATCAGGAGCATCTCAGGCAAGATCTTGTTCGACGCCTTGAGCGGATCCGCATCGCGAACCGAGATCGAGCAGCTGCTCGAGACGCTGTCGCCAGCGACCCTCGTGAGCCTAAGTCATGATTGGCACGTGTGGGCGCGCGACAGTCAGCTCGCGCCGCTGACGACGATGGCCGGGTCGACTTGGCGCACCTGGCTGTATCTCGGCGGTCGCGGCGCCGGCAAAACCCGGGCCGGGGCCGAATGGGTGCGCTCGGAAGCCGTGCCAGGCGCACGCGCAGCCTTCGTCCGCGGCAAGCGCATCGCCCTCGTCGGCCCCAGTCTGCAACATGTGCGCGCGGTCATGATCGAGGGCGTTTCCGGCTTGCTCGCCATTCATCCTGATGCAGAACGTCCGACCTATGAACCATCCAAGAACCAAATCGTGTGGCCGAATGGCGCCATCGCCCAGATGTTCGCGGCCGACGAATACGAAACACTGCGCGGCCCACAATTCCACGCCGCCTGGTGCGACGAACTCTGCCGCTGGAAGAAACCCCAAGCCGCCTGGGACATGCTGCAATTGACACTGCGTCTCGGAGCCGATCCGCGTGCCGTTATCACGACGACACCCAAATTTTCGAAACTCATCAAAGCCATCGCCGCAGACGAGAGCACCGCCGTTACACATGACACCACATCCGCCAACGCAGCCAACCTCTCCGACATGTTCCTCCGCGATGTCACCCGTCGCTACCAAGGCACGTCGCTCGGCGCGCAAGAGCTCGACGGCCAGATTGTCGAGCAGTTCAGCGGTGGGCTCTGGCGGCGCGAATGGCTCGATCAGAGCCGGGTCGAAAAAGCGCCGGAACTCGTGCGCATCGTCGTCGCCCTCGACCCACCCGTGTCATCCCACGCCAATTCCGACGCCTGTGGCATTGTCGTTGCTGGCCTCGGGGTGGACGGCCGCGGCTATGTCCTGGCTGACCGCACCATTAAAGGTCGTGAACCCCAGGTCTGGGCCAAAGCCGCCATCGCCGCCTACCATGATTTCCACGCCGACCGCCTCGTCGCCGAGGTCAACCAGGGCGGCGACCTCGTCGTCCTCGTGCTCGAGCAAGTCGACAAAACCGTCCCGATCAAAAAAGTCCGCGCCTCCCGAGGCAAATGGGTGCGCGCCGAGCCCATTTCCGCCCTCTACGCCGAAGGCCGCGTCAGTCACGTCGGTGAATTCCTCGCGCTCGAAAACCAGCTCGTCGCCTTCGACGGCACCGCGGGCTCGGCGCTCACGGGCAAAAGCCCCGATCGTCTCGACGCCCTCGTCTGGGCCCTGACTGAACTTATGCTGACGAAAGAGCAGATGCCGACGGTCAGGCGGCTGTGACGCACGGCAACAGCACACATGCCCCCTCGTTGGGTCACGCCGACTGCCGGTCACGACACCCGTCGATTGGGTCAGCCCGTCGACGGCCGTGACCCAACAACTCTCGGCACACCGCCCCCGCCGCCCCTCCTCCGCGATTCCCCCCATGTCCCTTCTCACGTCAGCACGCGCCCTTTCGGCGCGGGCGGGTGCGCGCCTGCGTGCCCTCGTGCCACCCAATACAAAAGCCCACCGCGCCGCGCCGTTCGTCACCATCGACGGCCCGCGCTACCCCGTCCACGCGCCCCGCGACTACGCAGCCTTCGCGCGCGAGGGGTTCATGCAGAACCCGATCGCCTACCGCGCCGTGCGCATGATCGCCGAGGCCATCGGCTGCATGCCGCTGATCCTCTACGAAGGCGCGACGGAGGTCGAGGATCACCCGCTCCTGAGCCTCGTGCGCCGCC
>JANOAW010000213.1:0-13708 GCA_031411355.1 Hyphomicrobiaceae bacterium
CGCCGCCTCGACACCGTCTGCCTCGAAACGGCGGGCGTTGGATAAAAAACACCGGCCGCTCAGGGGGAGCTGCCGGTGTGTCGATCGATCGAAGCGACGAGACGACGTTATTTGCCGTCGCGATAGGCTTTCAGCAGTTCCGTCAGCTTTGTCCGCTCGGCATCGTTGCAGGCGTCGGCCTTGGGCGGCGCCAGCTTGTTCTCGATCACAACCGTTTTCGATTGCGCGCCATCCTTGCCCGGTTCTGCATTCTCGACCAGCTTGACGCCACCGGTCATCAACATGACCGTGAACAGGTGCAACTGGTTGATATAGATGAGCTGGGCCTCGGACCACTTTTTCTTGGCGCGCTCGCGTGTCATCAACGTGGCGTGGTTGGCGGACTGTTCTTCGCCGAGACCGCACGTCTGTGCGTTGGCACTCAGTCGGCCGACCTTGATCACTTCACGCGCGGCGTCGATCGGGACCATGATTTCATCGCGCTTGGTGTCGTCGATGATCACCTCTTTGCCGTCCTGCGTCGTCACTTTGGGACCGGGCATCAGCGCCCAGGCATAATTCATCAGGGAGCGGACCGAGCCGTCGCTGAGTTCCTTGGCCTGAGCCAACGCCGGAGGCGTCACGGACAGCATCGCCAGCGCCGCGCCGAGAGCGGCCGTTCGCGCCATGTATCGCAGCTTCGTCATCACAATCCGTGTCATCTGTGGTGCCCCAGAAATCAATGTCTGCACGAAGCGCATTCGCGAACCATGGTCCGCATGTGTCACGCACCGTGCGACGTCCCCCAGTCTTGCATTCACCAGTCTTGCATTCGATGTCTTGCATTCGATGGTCGACGCCCTTGAGCGTCGTTGACGTGTGCGGCCTCGGTCGGTCTGAAACGAGGCAACACTATGGCGTCGATCGTGGCTCGCGCGTCGCATTTGGTCGGCTGCGTCATCTCGACTGAGGTCTGTCCACAGCGAGACGGTGCTTGAGTGATCGAAACTGTGGCTGAATGTCCGTGGCTGACCGTCAGGCGGCGACGAGCCAATCGTCATTCGGATCGATTGCGCCTGTCACCGCGCGCGAGCGCCTTCACGATCCCGCGCAGTGTCCGCACCTCCTGTTCGCTGGCGCCCAATCGTGTGAACATCGAGCGCAGGTTTTGCACCATGGTGGGGCGCTTTTCGGGCGGGTTGAAGAAGGCACTGTGGTCGAGTTCACTTTCCAGGTGCTCGAAGAAACCGGTCAGCTGCGCCTTGGTCGCCGGTGAAAAGCCACGCCCGTGCACACCCGCATCGCGCGGCATCTCATACGTCGTGACGCGGCCGAGAGACGCCGCGGGGTCGAGCTTCATCCACTCGTACCCGAGCAGGAGAACGGCTTGGGCAAGATTCAATGATGCGAACCGATTGTCGACGGGAATCATGATGATAGCGTCGGCGTTGGCGATTTCGCTGGTCTCGAGGCCGTTGCGTTCGCGGCCGAACACGATACCGGCACGTTCGCCCCGACCGATGCGCCTGCGTGCTTCGGCCATTGCCTCGGCCGGCGTCATCACGGGTTTGGCCAAGTCACGTTGACGCGCCGTCGTCGCCGCGACCCAGGTCAGGTCCCCGAGGGACGCCTCGAACGTCGGATAGGCCTGTGCTTCGTCGATCACGAACGTGGCACCCGAGGCAGCGATGCGTGCCCGCTCGTTGGGCCAGGCATCACGCGGGTTGACCAGCCGCAGTTGTTCGAGGCCGAAATTGGCCATGGCGCGCGCGACCATGCCGATGTTGTCGGGCAATTGCGGTTCGACCAGGATGATCGACGGTTTCGTCAGCGGTGCCCGCTCCGTGCCGATGTCGCGCGTGCGCACGCCGTGGCGTAACTTTCGGATGACCCGTCGGGCCTCGAACCAGATCTCGTCTCCCGACCACGTGCGCGCGAGATGATCGAGCGACGGCACCTGCACGATATCGGTGCCCGTCCCAGCGAGCGTTGTGCCAGTATCCGTGACGATGCCGCGATGGGCCGCAATGAAATCTTCGAGCGAGTTCAAGCCCCGGATGGTGGTTCGTTGCCGGCATCCGGCACAACTCACGCGGTCGACGGCGCAGCGCCGTTCGGCGCAATATGTCAGCACCGGCTCGAGCGTGTCGCGGGTCGGCGCTCGGCCGCCGAGGGACACCAGCCCGGCATCGATGGTCTTGTCGTGACACGCGCGTACGATCTCGCCAACCGGCCGTCCGGCTACGGTCGGTGTCGAAAATCCGTCGATGTCGCGCATCTCGATGGGCTGCACGCTGCCTCCTGATCATCTGCGGAAAGACACCGCTTCGGCGGCGTTCGACCACACCGACGCCGGACCTGTCCACCCCGTATCGGCATGCCGGCCATCGTGGCTTGATTGCGGCGCGATGTGCAATTCGTCGAAGAATCAGATACTTCCGATCTCGATTCGACGTCTAGACCAAGAGGCGCATCATGACGGACAAGACCATCCTCGCAATGCCGGGCCGCAAAATGTCGGTTGCACGGCCGCTCAAACGGGTGATCCAGATCGCGGCGGCTCTGGCTTTGACGTCACTCGTCGCCTTCATCGCCGTCTACATCTCGACGGCCTACACACCGCGCGGGGGCGCGCAGCAAAGTTGGCTGCAATGGCTGTCGATCGTCAAGCGGCCGGACATCCAGGCAACGGCCATCCTGACCGCGATCGTGTCGGTTCTGTTCGTGTACTGGCAGCGCGACAAGGAAAAGCAGCGCTGACGAGGCCGCACTGACTGGGCCGCACTGACTGGGCCGCACTGGCGAGGCTTGCCAGCACTGCGCGTGACACGCTTTACTCGGTCGCCCGATAGAGCGGATCACGCGTATGCGACTTTTCACTGCCACGCTGGCGACCGAGACCAACACGTTCTCGCCCATGTTGACCAGCCTCGCCGGTTATCGAGACGACGTGTTCTTGCGACCGGGCGAACATCCCAACGAGCATCCTTTATTCTGCACCTCGACGCTGTGGGTCGCGCGTCGGCGTGCGGCGTCGGAGGGCTACACGTTGATCGAAGGCAGTTGCTTTGGCGCCAGTCCCGCGGGGACGACCAACCGTCTCGACTACGAATTCATGCGCGACGAGATTCTGGCGCAGATGGCCGCTGCCATGCCACTCGACGGGCTCGTGCTCGGGCTGCACGGCGCATTCGTCGCGGACGGCTATGACGACGTCGAGGGCGATCTGCTGGAGCGCGCGCGGGCGATCGTCGGGCCGAGCTGCGTCATCGGCGTCGAACTCGATCCGCATTGCCATCTGACGAAGAAGCGCGTGCAGTTGTCCGACGTGATCGTGTTATACAAGGAGTTTCCCCACACCGACGTGGTCGAACGCGCCGAAGAGGTGCTCGATCTCGTGCTGTCGACGATCCGTGGCACGACCAGGCCGGTCATGTCGCTCTACGATTGCCGGCAGATTTCGAGCTATCCGACCACGCTGCCGTTGATGCGGGCTTTCGTCGACAAGATCAAAGCGCTCGAAGGGCACGACGGCATCCTGTCGATCTCGATCGGCCACTGCTTCCCTTATGCCGACGTGCCGGAGCTGTCGGGGCGCGTTCTGGTGATCGCCGACGGCGACAAGGCCAAGGCCGACGCGATGGCGATCCGCATCGGCGAAGAGTTCGTGTCGATGCGCGGCAAGACGACGCCAGATTACCACCTCGCGGATGCAGCCATCGACATCGCTCGGGAGACCAATGGCGTTCCCGTGGTCATGGCTGAACCCGCCGACAATGCAGGTGGCGGCGCGCCGTCGGACAATACAACCGTCCTGCGCCGTATGCTCGCGCGTAAAGTCGAGAATGCCGCGGTCGGGCCGATCTGGGATCCGATCGCCGTCCGGCTGTGCTTCGATGCCGGCCTGAACGCCCAGTTCGACTTGCGCTTCGGCGGCAAAATCGCGGTGACATCCGGACTGCCGATCGATGCCCGTGTCGAAGTCGTTGGATTGAAGCGCGACGCGTGGCAAAGTTTCGGGCCGTCGCGCGTACCATGCGGAGATTGTGCCGCGATCCGGATCAAGGGCATCGACGTCGTGCTGATCTCGAACCGAACGCAGGCGCTCGGGCTCGAATTGTTCACCAACGTCGGCATTGATCCGACGCTGAAGTCCTTGATCCTGGTCAAATCGACCAACCATTTCATGGGCGCGTTCGGTCCGATCGCGGCCAAGGTGCTGTATGTCGAATCAGATGCACCATTGAACCGGGATTACACCAAGATCCCCTACACCCGCATCGCGCGTCCGATCTGGCCGCTCGATGCGCACACGACGCCGGGCTTGATACTGTGAGCAATCAGGGCCCCCGTGTCGTTCTGATCATGCGGTTTTGACGACAGCGGCTTGACGTCCGGGGCATCTTGCCATTATGACGCTCCCGAACGGCGCGAAGCTTCGGCTTTCGCGCCCGATCTTTTGATCTGTTCGGCCCGGTCGTACGGTGTCGACCCTGTCGTCCCAGGAGACCCCGCATGACCCGTCGTTGTGAGCTCACCGGCAAGATGCCGATGTCAGGCAACCGCCGCAGCCACGCTCAGAACAAAACCAAGCGCGTGTATCGGCCTAATCTCGTCAATGTCACGCTGATGAGCGAGCTTCTCGATCGTAAGATCAAGGTGCGTTGCTCGGCCAACGGCCTGAAATCAGTCGAACATCGCGGCGGGCTGGATGCGTTCCTTCTGAAAGCGCAGAACGAGGAACTGTCTGTCGACCTGCTCAAGATGAAGCGCGAAATTCAAAAAGCCAAGGCCACCGCACCGGCTGCTTAAGTGCTGCTTTGGCTTTCAGTGAAATTTTGACCCGGTAGCATCCGCTGCCGGGTTTTTTATTTTGCCGAGATCAAGGCCACAACCACGGCGATTATCAACGGCGCGCCGGGAGATACACCTGTGTCTTGTCGCACGGAACTCCCAATACCGACATATTGCTCCCGCATGACCAAGGCGTGATGTTTGCGCCGCATTGCTCGTTCGAAGGCTTTCGACTAAAGTAGAACGTAAGTCGTCGCGGGTCGGACTCGCAACAGGAGAGGTACGGACATGGCCGAATCAGCGTTCTCTCATCCTGACGACGATTTACCGCGCACGCTGCGGCGTGAGCGGGATGCCCGACAACGCGCGGCAGCCCAACCGTCATATGCGACGCCGTCGCGTGCCATGGCGCTCGACATGCCCGCGGACGGGGTGGCAGTAACGCGGTTCGATGTGCCGTTTTTCCGGTTGGCATGGTTTTTGATGAAGTGCGTGATCGCGGGCTTGCCGGCGATTGCCTTGCTCGGGGCCGTATTGTTTGGGATCGGCAAAGTTCTCGAGACGTATTTCCCGTGGTTGTTGAAGATGAAGATCGCCATCAATTTCCTCGGCTGAGCGTCATCTGATTTCGACGATTACCTTACCGACCACCGAGCGCGAGACCAGACACGCGAACGCGGCCGCGGCATCGGCGAGTTTGAAGGTTGCGCCGACGTGGGGCGAAAAATCGTGGTGAGCTGCCAGCTGCGGCAATTCACGGCTGTAGTCGGCTGCCACTCGCGCGTCATGCCGCGCGGCCTCGCCCGCGCGGACGCCGAGAATGGTCAATCCCTTGATCAGCGCATAGTTCGTGCGTACTGAATTCGGTGCGCCGGCCGTGAAGCCGATGATGGCGATGCGGCCACCGAAGGCCGAGGCTTTCAACGAGGCCTCGAACACGTCGCCCCCGACGGGATCGAACGTGACGTTCACGCCTCCCGGAGCGACAGCCTTGATGCGCTCGGCGAGATCGTCGCCGCGGCTGTCCAGAACCACATCGGCACCCATAAGTCTGAGGCGGGCGAGACGATCGGGATCGCGGCCGGTGGCGATCACGCGTGCGCCGAGAATTTTGCCGAGCTTGACCGCCATATGACCTGTGCCACCGGCGGCGCCGTGTACCAACAGTGTTTCGCCCGAACGCAAGCTGGCGCGGTGGACGAGGGCGTGGTAGGCTGTCTTGGCTGCGATGGGAAAGCCGGCGGCCGTCTGCATGGACCAGGTGTGAGGCACCTCGACGAGTTCGGCGACCGCTACGGATACTAGCTCGGCCAAGGTGCCGCGGGCGCCAAACATCACCCGCCGGCCGATCCACGCCGCGTCCACGCCGGCGCCGACAGCGATCACCGCGCCGGCACCCTCCATGCCGGGGATGAAGGGCGGCTCTTGCTTGTGCTGATAGGTGCCGTGCAACGTCAGCACGTCGGGAAAATTCAACGCGGCCGCGTCGAGTGCGACGATCACATGCCCGGTGTGTGGGATCGGATCTGCCTGATCCTTGACCAATGCCAGATGTTGGGGGCCACCGAGCTGTCGAGCCATCATCGCGCGCATGTCTGTCGTTCCTGTGCACAGGCTCAGGGCGGGGAGGCGACCCGTGCAGAATGTTGTTATGTCGAGAGCAACGGCATCCATAAATCGAGAGTGCACGTCATGATCGGCAAGCTCACCGGTAAAGTCGACGCGATCGGCGAGAGCCATTTGATACTTGATGTCGGCGGCGTCGGCTACGAAGTGCAGGCCTCGTCTCGAACCTTGCGCAACATGAAGCAGGGCGAAACGGCAGCGCTCACCATCGACATGTACGTGCGCGAAGACGCCATCAAGCTGTTCGGCTTCGTCTCCGAGGTCGAGAGGACATGGTTCCGCACCTTGCAGTCGATCCAGGGCGTTGGTGCCAAAGTGGCCCTTGCCGTGCTCGGCACATTGCCGCCCCACGATCTCGCGACCGCAATCGCGCTCGGCAACTGGCAGGCAGTCGAACAAGCGCAGGGCGTCGGTAAGAAACTCGCACAGCGCATCGTCACGGAACTGCGCGACAAGGCACCGGCATTGTCCGTCGCGGGTCTCGCGGCACCGTCGGCTGCCGGCACTGGCCCGACCGCAGCAACGCCGGGCAATGCGGCAGCCGAGGCCATCTCGGCGTTGACCAATCTCGGCTATCAGCCCGTGCAGGCAGCACAAGCGGTCGCGGTCGCGTCGCGCGAACTCGGCGACGCAGCGGACGTTGCGAAGTTGATCCGGCGAGGTCTCAAGGAGCTGGCGCGGTGAGCATCGTGCTTGCGGTCGATCGATGACTGTCGCTACTCCATTGCGACACGGCTGGAGGCGGTGCCATGGCGACGACGGTCTATGAGGCATTCGCAGAAACGGCTGCGAGCCACCCCGACAACGCGTTTTTGTGCGTGGCGCCGCGAGCGGATCGATCGTACGCGCCCGATGGCGTCGACGTCACCTACGGCTGCGCCAGACGCCACGTCGATCGCCTGTGCACGATGTATGCCGAGGCGGGCTATGGGCACGGCCATCGCGTCGCCCTGCTGCTCGAGATGCGGCCTGAATTCATGCTGCATTATCTGGCACTCAATGCGCTCGGCGTGGGCATCGTGCCGATCAACCCCGATCATCGCCACGACGAAATTCTCTATCAGATGAGCCATTCGGAGGCCGTGCTGGCGGTTGTCGTCACTGACCGCGTGGCAGACCTCGAGGCCGTCGCCCGGGACCGAACCAATGCCCTGGGCGGGTCGTTGCCGGTCGTCGATGCGCTCGCGTTGCCGGCCGCGCTGCCGACGGCGTCGACGCCGCCGCCGCGCATCGACGTTCCGGGGCTCCAAACGGAGGCGGGGCTTCTCTACACGTCCGGCACCACGGGGCGCCCCAAGGGCTGTGTGCTGACCAACGCGTACTATCTGACAGCAGGTGGCGAGTATGCCGCCGGACATGATCGTGCCAGGGTGCATCACGGCCGCGAACGCTTCTATAATCCGCTGCCGCTGTTTCATATGAACCATCAGGCTGTCACGGCGACCTGCGCTCTTCTGACCGCGAACTGTCTGGTGCTGCCTGAACGCTTCTCGCCGCACCGGTGGTGGGATGAGGTGGTGCGCACCAAGGCGACCATCATCCACTATCTCGGCATCGTGGCGCCGACGCTGCTCAATCAACCCGTGACGGCGCTCGAGCGACAGCATCGGGTGCGTTTCGGCGTCGGGGCTGGCATCGAGCCGGCGCTGCACGAGGCGTTCGAGCTTCGCTTCGGATTTCCGATGTTCGAGGTCTGGGGGATGACCGAAACCGGGCGCTGTTTTTGGAACGCGGGCGAAGATCGCCGTATCGATACGCGTGCGTTCGGGCGCGCCAAAGCGTCGCTCGATGCGCGTGTCGTCGACGACGCAGGCCGCGACGTTGCAGCCGATGTCCAGGGTGAACTGCTCGTCCGTCATTCAGCCGACGATCCGAGATATGGATTTTTCTCGGGTTACTTGAAAAATCCAGAGGCGACGGAAGCTGCGTGGCGGGACGACTGGTTCCACACGGGCGATGTCGTATCCCGCGATGCGTCGGGCATGCTGTTTTTCGTCGATCGCAAGAAGAATATCATCCGTCGGTCCGGTGAAAACATCGCCGCGGCCGAGATCGAGGCCGTGCTGCAAGCAAACCCGCAAGTGGCGCAAGTCGCCGTCGTCGCGGTCGCCGACGAGGTGCGCGAGGAGGAGGTGTTCGCCTGCATCGTCGCCATGCCGGGCGCAGAAGCGGATGCGATGCTCGCCAATGAGCTTTTCGGCTGGGCCAATGCGCGGCTCGCCTATTACAAGTCGCCCGGCTGGATCTTGTTCGTCGACAGCTTGCCGACAACGGGAACGCAGAAAGTGCAGAAAACACTGATCTTTCCCGCAGGCGAAGATCCGCGCTCTCGGCCCGGCGTGTTCGATCTCAGAGCGCGCAAGAAGCGCGGCTGATCTGGTTGAACGAGCAAGAGGTCACGTCTTGCGGCGGGATTTGTCGCCGCCGTCGAACTTGCGTGGGGCTTCGCGTTGCAGCGATTTGCCCCGCCCCGACAGGCTCGGATTGGTCATGAAATAGTGGTGCGCGTTGAACGGTTCTTCGCCTTTTTCAGGGACGATCCGCGATGCCGTGCCGTCGGCTGTGATGCGCCAGCTCTGTTGATTGTCCTTGAGATTGGCGACCAGGATCTGGTCGAGGATCTGCTCGTGCACGGTTGCATTGTGAATGGGCACCATGACTTCGACGCGCCGATCGAGATTGCGCGGCATCATGTCGGCCGAGGCGATGTAGACCAAGGCCTGCGGGCTCGGCAGACCGTGCCCGCCTCCGAACGCATACACGCGGCCATGTTCGAGGAAGCGACCGATGATGCTCTTGACGCGAATGTTGGTCGACAATCCCGCTACACCCGGCCGCAGGCAACAGACACCGCGAACGACGAGGTCGATCTCGACGCCGGCTTGGCTGGCCGCGTAGAGCGCATCGATGACGCCGCGGTCGACGAGGGAATTCATCTTCATCCAGATCGCCGCGGGGCGTCCGGCTTTGGCATGTGCTGCTTCCGCCGCGATGTGGGCCAGAATGCGCGCACGGATGCCCTTCGGGCTGGCTGCGATCTCTTCCAGTTCGTCGGGCTCGGCATAGCCGGTGACGAAGTTGAAGATGCGCGTGACGTCGCGCCCCATCGAAGTCGATGCCGTGAAGAACGACAGGTCGGTGTACACGCGTGCGGTCACGGGATGATAGTTGCCCGTGCCGATGTGGCAGTAGGTTGCGAGTTCGGTGCCTTCGCGGCGCACGACCAGGCCGAGTTTGGCGTGCGTCTTCAGCTCCATGAAGCCATAGACCACATGCACACCGACGCTTTCCAGATCGCGCGCCCAGCGAATGTTGGCCGCCTCATCGAAGCGGGCTTTGAGTTCCACCACCGCCGTGACGGACTTGCCCATCTCGACGGCTTCCTTCAGCAGTTTCACGATCGGTGAATCGTTGCTCGTGCGATAGAGCGTCCACTTGATCGCAAGCACGTTCGGATCGGCGACGGCCTGACGCAAGAATTGCAGCACGACATCGAAACTCTCATAGGGGTGATGAACGACGATGTCCTTCTTGCCGATGGCGGCGAAGCAATCTCCGCCAGCTTCCCGGATGCGTTCGGGAAACCGAATGTGGAAGGTCTTGAACAATAGATCCGGACGATCGCCGGCGATCATCTGAGATACATCGGCCATGCCGACCAAACCCGATTTCACGAACACACTGCCGGGCGGCGCTTCCAGTTCGTCGATCACGAACTTCTGCAGGCGCAGCGGCATCGCGCCGTCGATCTCGAGCCGGATGACGGTGCCGCGTCCGCGCTTCTTCAAGGCGCTCTCGAACGAGCGGACCAGATCCTCGCTCTCTTCCTGCACCTCGAGATCGGTATCGCGGAGCACGCGAAACAGACCCTGGCTCGCAGCTTTGTAGCCGGGAAACATGCGCCCGATGAACATGCCGATGACATGTTCGATGCTGATGAAACGGACCTCGGCCGCGCCCTCGCCTCGGCCTTCGGCTGCCGGCAGGCGAACGAAGCGCTCGAGCTGGGACGGCAAGGGCAGCAACGCGTGCATGGTCTTGGTGTCGGCTGCGCGGCGCAACTCTAGTCCGAGCACCGCCGATCGATTGAGCAAAAACGGAAAGGGGTGCGCTGGGTCGATGGCGATCGGGGTCAAGACCGGAAAGATGCGCGTGAGAAACTCGCGTTCGAGCCAAGCCTTTTCCGGCGCGCGCAGGGCGCTGGCGGCAATCAGATGCACGCCCGAGCGCGCGAGTTCCGTCAACAGCGCCGTCCATGCCGTCTGTTTGGCTGTCATGAGGCTCAGCGCCATGGCGTTGATTTCGGCCATCTGCTCGGCGGGCGTGCGGCCATCGTCGCTCCGGATCGAGAGGCCGCGCGTGACCTGCTCCTGCACACCTGCGGCGCGCACCATGTAGAATTCGTCGAGGTTGGCGGCCGAGATGGATAAAAAGCGTACGCGCTCGAGCACGGGATGGCTGGTGTTGTTGGCCTCTTCGAGGACACGGCGGTTGAACTGCAACCATGACAGTTCGCGATTGTAGAAGCGCTCGGGGGACGCGGCGAGCGGAACGGTCTTCTCCAACGGAGCTTCGGGCGCGGCGCTTTTGCTCGCAGACATCGACGTGCTCAATCCTGATCCGGCGACGCGCCGAGTTCGATCATCGCCGCTTTTGCCAACACCTTTGTGACACGACGCTTGGCTTCGAGCGAGCGCCGGTCGATCGCGTCCACGACGGCGGCCGCGGCAGCGAACGACCGTTCCATGGTGCGCACGATATAGGAGACAGTCGCCGGCTCCACGGTCAACTGCCGATCGGCGAAATGCTTGACCAGAACCGCCTCGAGCAAGGCTTCGTCCGGCGCCGTGATGTGGACGAGTGGTAACGCGCGCAGGCGCGATCGCAGATCCGGGAACGTGACGGCGAGATCGCCCGGTGCCGTGCGCGAGGTGAACAGGATCGACAGTTGGTGTTCCCGCGCGATGTTGAGCACGTGAAACAACATCTGCTGATCGTTGCAGCCCAGCTCGAGTTCTTCGACCACGAGGGCTCTACTCGCCTGAAACGACGCGGCCAGACTCTCGTGCATGTCGCGCGCGGTCACGACCAGCGCATTGGATCGGAAGCGCCACACGTCGGCCAGATGCGACTTGCCGGAGCGGGCCGGGCCGACCACGACAGCTGCCCAATGGGGCCAATCCGGCCAGCGATCGATGAGGGCGAGGGCATCGCCGTTGGCCCGGCTTGCCATGAAATCCTCGGCACCGAGGGCGGCACGGACCGGTAGATCGAAGGCGAGCTGGCGCGGTTGCACGCTCATGCCGTGCCCCCGGGGGCGCCCGGTCTGGTGCCGAGATAGACATCGCTCCGCATATAGAGTTTCAAAGCGTGACGGACCAGCACGACAACGGCTGCGGCGAGCGGTACGGCAATCAAGGTGCCGACGAAGCCGAGCAGATAACTGAACGCGAACAGAGCGAAGATCAGCCAGACAGGATGCAAGCCAACCTCCTCGCCGACGAGACGCGGCGACAGCAGCGCCGTGTCGATGGCCATGCCGGCGCACAAAACCCCGCCGACGAGGGCCAGCGATGCCGGATCAAAGCCGAACTGGATCATGGCGAGGCCGAGCGACACGACCAGGCCGAGCGCCCATCCCGCGACCGGTATGAACGCCAATAAACCCGTGGCAAGTCCGATGACGAGGCCGTATCGCAGGCCGACCGCCGACAGGCCTACAGCGTAGAAGATGCCGAGCAGCAGGCAGATCGTACCCTGGCCGCGAATGAACGCCGAAACGGCCGCATCGATGTCGCGCGCCAAGGCGACGACGGTATCGCGATGGTCGCGGGGCAGCCAAAGTTCCACCGTCTTGAGCATCGCATGCCAATCGACCACGATATAGAAGACGACCAGCGGCGTGATGAGAAGCACCGAGACAACATTGAGCAATGCCGTCCCACGCGCGAACACGCTGGTCAGCAACTGGCCGACGAGACTGGACCATGTCGATTGCAAGTCGGCCAAGCCCTTTGCGATGGCCGCCTCCACGCCGGGATAGCGCGGGCCGAGCTTGTCTCTCAATCCTGCCTCGACGATGCCGCGCAGGCGATCGGCTTCGCCGGGAAGATTAATGGCGAGTTGTTTGGCTTGCGCGACCATGGACGGGGCGACGAGCACAAGGGCTGCGATGAACCCAAGCAGGGCCAGTCCGATGACGACCATCGCCGCGATGCCGCGATTGACACCCCGCGCCTCGAGCTTATCGACCAGTGGATTGACGAAGTAGGCGATGACAATGCCGGCAACGAACGGCAGCAAAATATCGCGGAACACAGCCAGTGCAGCCACAAACGTAAGCAATGCACCGACCCAGAACAGGAGATGCGGCCGGCGCTGAAGGTCGGATGAGGGCATGGTTCGCAGGGCCAAAAGGATTGATCCCCCAACGTTATCGACCATGCACACGTCTGACCAGCGCCGTCTCCCGCTCGATCGGTCGATCACCAGAGGTTCGGCCAGATCCTGACACGTTATCCCCGACTTCCAGTTATCTCGGGCTTCCAGCCGCCGAAAAACGGCACGCGCGTGGGCACGTGTCAACTTCAATCAAAAGGCGAATTTTTAGATCGATTTGAATTGATGCAATCTGTGCTTGCAATTGGCAAAATGCCGTATAGGATGTTTCTATCTCAGATTGCTGTAGCGTTAAGTCAGGTTGTGGGGTGCCATTGGCACTGGTAGGGGCTGGGCATGAGCAGGCATAGTGGACTGACAGTCATTCACGGCGATCGCGGATCGCAACTGCCGAACCGGGCGCAGATGCTCGAATATATCTCCGCTATGGCCGGCGAGCTTTCTACCCTCGCCGAGCGGGCGGGCGCTGAAACACTGACGGGTCTCCTCGATCTCGCGCGGCGAGAAGCGGTCAGCGAGCACGAGCGGTTCGGTGCAATGTCCGATCAGGGTACGTGACTGCGTTCGTGTTCATGGTTTTAGAGACACCAGCTGTCCGCCGTGACGTTCGATACGACCTCCGAGGCTCAACTCCAGGATGATGGCTTGCACGGTTCGTGCCGGTAAGCCGGTGGCGCGGACGACCATATCGAGGGGGACGGGTGCAGGTCCAAGTGCTTCGAGCACGGCGGCATGATCCGCCGTTCCGGGTGGCGTCACCGGTGCCGCGGCTGCTGCAGGCGGCGGCGCCGCAAAAGCGCTGCGGGCCTCGCGCAGCGTCGGTTCCCAACTCGGGCCCGGACGCCATGTTGCGAGTTGCGGCGCCAGACTCTCGATGACGTCGTCCGCTTCTGTGACGAGAGTCGCTCCC
>JANOAW010000214.1:0-4372 GCA_031411355.1 Hyphomicrobiaceae bacterium
TGGTCGCCATCGTCGGCCCCTCCGGCGCCGGCAAATCGACGGTTTCGCGCATTTTGCTGCGCTTCTATGACGTCGCCGGCGGACGCGTGACCATCGATGGTCAGGATATCCGCGACGTCACGCAGCAGTCGCTCCGGGCCGCCATCGGCGTGGTTCCCCAGGACACCGTGCTGTTCAACGATACGATCCTGTACAATATCAAATACGGTCGCCCCGAGGCCACCGAAGCCGAGGTTTCGGCGGCAGCCAACCTGGCCCAGATCGACCCATTCCTCCGTGCCCTGCCCGACGGCTACGAGACCATGGTCGGCGAGCGCGGGCTGAAGCTTTCAGGCGGCGAAAAACAGCGCGTCGCGATCGCACGCACTATTCTGAAGGGACCACCGATCCTGATGCTGGACGAGGCGACGTCCGCCCTCGACAGCCACACGGAAAAGGAAATTCAGGATGCGCTCGATCGGGTATCCAAGAACCGCACGACGTTGGTCATCGCGCATCGCCTCAGCACGATCGTGCACGCCGACAATATTCTGGTGCTCGACAAGGGAGCCCTCGTCGAACAAGGCACGCACGCCGAACTGATGGAAAAGAACGGGTTGTATGCCTCGCTGTGGAACCGTCAGCGGCAGGCCGAGAAGGCGCGCGAGGAACTCGCCCTCGCGCTCGAAGCCGCCAAGGGCCTCGAAGAAAGCGCGCGCATCAAAGGCGGGCGCATGACGTCGAGCTGACAATCGGATTTTTCCTTTGTCACGCGAACCAGAACATGTCGGCCGTGACATCGGCGGGGTTCATGCCCTGCAAAATGATCTTGCCACCTGGGTTGTTGGCGAACGTTAAAACTGTACCCTGAGCGTCGGCGGCTATAGCGACACCAGCGAAGCCGAGCGGCAGCTTGGCTGCGATGCGATCACCGGCCGAAAAATCCTCGATGACGACGGTGCCTTTCGGGCCGCCCGAAGCGATCATATCGAAGGTATCGTTGCCCGCGCCGCCTTTGATCGTCACCGTCTCGTTGTTGAGACTTTGAGCGACGAACCAATCGTCGCCGTCGCCGCCCGAGAGATAACTTGTGCCGACGGCGTACAACACGTCGTTGCCGCCACCTCCCTCGAAATGCCCTTGGCCGTAGATAGTGTCGCCGAACTGTGAACCGACGACGGTGTTGGCACCGAGGCCGGTGTCGATGGCGACGCCGCCCTCGGAGTAGACGCCGACCCCCGCCTTATCGACGATCGTCGCGCGCATGCCCGGTGTGCCACGTGTCTGCAAGCCCGATAGATCGACGGTGTCGTCACCGGCGCCTAAAATGATGCGTTCCAGATTGGCGATGGTGTCAGCCGTCAGGTGGACGGCTTGCGAAAAGACGGCTCCATCCAATCCGGCGCCGCCGTCGATCAACGTATCGGCGGCGTCGGCGTAGAAGGTATCGCGTCCGTCGCCGCCATACAGGCGGTCGGCACCGGCGCCACCGGTCAACACGTCGTCGCCCGCGCCGCCGTCGATGACGTCGTTACCGGCAAGTCCGTCGATCGTGTCGCTGCCAGCCGTGCCGGTGAGGATATCGTCGTACGCGGAGGGACCAACCGGCTTCGGGGCAAGTACGTCGGTTGCGAATGTGCCGTCGGTGAATGCGATACGCTCGACGTCGATCAAGGTGTCGACGCCGGTGGAGGTCGCGCGGAGGTCCTTGACCTCGACGGAACCGTCGGCCCGGCGCGTGATGGCGTAGTCGCTGCGCGCGCCGTTGAAGACAGCGACATCATCGCCAGCTCCGCCGTCCAGCGTGTCGTTGCCGAAACCGCCGGCCAGCCGGTCGTCACCGAGACCGCCGGCCAGCACATCGTCACCCGCGCCACCGTGCAAGACGTCGTTGCCGGCACCGCCATCGAGTTTGTCGTTGCCGGCCCGGCCATACACAACGTCGTCTTGCAGCGTGCCGAGCCAGGTGTCGGCTTTGTTGCTCAGGCGAAACGAGGGGGACCGCAGGCTCATCAGGACAACTCCGAACGCGAACAGTTACAATTCGATGCAACTTGTGCGCGGCAAAGATGACCAGGACGTTAGAAAGATTGGTAAACGGAGCAAAACACCCAGCAATCAGATCGTCGTCGAAGTGCCGGAGCACAGCTTGACGTCCTCGCAGCGTTGCCCGCCGCCCGACACGGGATAGCAAATACGCTTGGTCGTGCAGCGCTGGACTTTGACCGGTGTCATGGGTCCCTTCAGGATGACCTTTTTCCCAGCCGCGGCAGGGAGTGCGGCGGGGATTGCGAGACATGCGGTCATGGCGGCGATTGCGAGGGTGCGGACAAACATTGGAGCCTCCGGTGTGGTTTATCGCTTCGACGCTCGAGAGCATCGCGCAATTTCCCACGCGTGGCCGTTACGCGGGGAACACCAGGGCTTTTCACCAGCCCGCCTCACCCGCCCGTCGCGAAGTCGAAAATGAGCTTGATGTTGAGTGACGCGATGATCACGCCGATCAAAAGTGCAAACCCGGTCAACCAGCGGGGCGCCACAAGGTCGCCCATTTTGGCTTTGCTGGCCGTCAGCATCACCAATGGAAAGACGGCAAACGACAGCTGCAGACTGAGGATCACCTGCGAAAGGATCAACAGCTTGGCCGTACCCGCCTGGCCGAACCAGATGGTCACGCCCGCGGCGGGCACGATGGCGATGGCGCGTGTGATCAACCGGCGCAGCCACGGCGGCAGCTTGATGTCGAGGAAGCCCTCCATGACGATCTGGCCGGCGAGCGTCGCCGTCACCGTCGACGTCAGTCCGCAGCACAACAGCGCGATACCGAACAGCACGGGCGCCATGGATGCGCCGAGCAACGGGCCGAGCAAGGCGTGGGCTTCTCCGAGTTCCGCGACGTCGGTTTTGCCGGCGGCGTTGAAGGCGGCGGCGGCCAGGATCAAGATCGACGCGTTGATCAACAACGCGAAACACAAGGCAAGGGTCGAGTCCCAGGTCGCCAGACGCAAGGCCTCGCGCTTTTCAGCGAGACTGTCGCCGTAGGCACGCGTCTGCACGATGCCGGAATGGAGGTACAGGTTGTGCGGCATGACCGTGGCGCCGAGAATTCCGAGCGCGATGTAGAGCATGTCGGGATTGGTCACGATCTCGGGCGACGGGAAAAACCCGCGCACGACAGCGCCCCATTCGGGTTTGGCCAGGATCAACTGAATGGCGAAGCAGGCCGCGATGATTGCCAACAACGCGACGACGAAGGCTTCGATCCAACGGAAGCCGAGGCGCTGCAGATATAAGATGAGGAAGACATCGAGTGCGGTGATCACGACGCCGAGCGTCAAGGGCACGCCGAACAGCAATTGCAGGCCGATGGCCGTGCCGATGACTTCGGCGATGTCGGTCGCAATGATGGCGAGTTCGGCGAGCGCCCATAGCGCAAGCGAAACCGGTCGCGGATAGGCGTCGCGACAGGCCTGGGCGAGGTCGCGGCCGGAGCCGATGGCAAGGCGCGCGCACAATCCCTGCAGCACGATGGCCATGATGTTGGAGACCAGCGCCACGACCAGCAGCGTGTAGCCGAACTTCGATCCGCCGGCGAGCGAGGTCGCCCAGTTGCCAGGGTCCATATAGCCGACAGCCACGAGATAGCCGGGGCCGAGAAATGCTGCGGCCTTGCGCCAGGATTTTGCCGTGGGATCAACGGCGATCGATCTATGGACGTCCGCGAGGGAGGCGTCCCCGCGTGGCCTTTGCCATCCACCCATGGTCATCTGCCCGTCACCCATGATGTCGCGTCCCAACTGCAGTTAAGAACGAGTTGCAACAAGGTGGCGCATTGAAGGGCGTCTGTAAAGTCCCATGCAGAGAGCTGTCACGGCGGTTTCCTGGAACATCCGGCGTGAAGGCATTGTGCCTCCACGCGTCGCAGGAATATGGGCCGGTCAGTCATTGCGAGCGCGGGTATCAGGCCCGGATGACATCCTTGCCGCCCATGTATTTGCGCAGCACCTCGGGAATGGCGATGCTGCCATCGGCTTGCTGGTAGTTTTCCAGGATAGCGACCAGCGTCCGCCCGACGGCGAGCCCGGAGCCGTTGAGCGTGGTGACGTGGCGCACATCCTTGCTGCCTTTGGGACGATAACGCGCGCCCATCCGCCGTGCCTGGAAGTCGCCGCACACCGAGCACGAGCTGATCTCGCGATACGTGTTCTGGCCGGGCAACCAAACCTCGATGTCATAGGTCTTTTGCGAGGCGAACCCCATGTCGCCGGTGCACAGCAGCACAGTGCGATAGGCGAGGCCAAGGCGCTGCAAAATTGTCTCGGCGCATTGGGTCATGCGCTCGTGTTCCTCGACGCCCTTGTCGGGCGTGACGATGGAGACGAGTTCGACCTTG
>JANOAW010000215.1:0-9048 GCA_031411355.1 Hyphomicrobiaceae bacterium
GGCATGGGCGCCGTCGAGTGCGCTGGTCATGGCCCAGTGGGTGAGCAGACGGCCGATGAGCTTGCCTTCGGCGTCAGCCGCAAGCCGGCTATCGACCCGCGCCTGTCCGAGGACGGCGAAGGCGATCGCGGGTTTTGCCCGGTAAAGGCTGCGCGGCGTTGCGTCCCAAGCCGTGTAGAGGCGCCGCAGGGCGGCAGGCGTTCGTTCTCGGATGCCGAGGGCTTCCCCAAGGGTGCGCGCCGAGAGTTTGGCAATGCGCGCCGTGGTGATGAGCGCGGCGAAGGCTGGGATTTCAGCCGAGACCGCGTCGAGACGTCGGCGCGCGTCGGCGGGCAGGCCATCAACTGGATAGAGTGCTCGCCAGACGTCGGCGATGCCGCGCCACTGTGGATCGGGAAAGAGCGCATCCCCCATCGCCGTGCTGATCAAAACGCGCAGCCACGGCGTTGGGTGCGGATCGTCTTCGTTGTGTCGAAACACGAAAGCTCGCGGCAGGCTGACGACGGCGATCAAGCCCATGATTGAGGCAACGCCGGCGCGCGCGATGGACCAGAGATCAGCCACGATTTCTGAAATCCAACGGTCGAAAAGGCGCCACGCGATGTTGCCGGGCTCGGCTTTGATGCGGACTTGGAGAAGTGCCCGCATCACCGGGACGAGGTCCAGCAAGGCTGCCGCCTGGTGCCCGGCCTCGTGGAACAGAGACGAGGCAATGCCGCAGCCGATCATGCGCTCGCGCGGCACACGGATGATTGCGACCGGGTTCTCGCCGCCGCCCGGCAGTCGCGTGCGCGCCCGTCGGATGGCAGCGCCGGCCCCGCGGTCGAGATAACAAATGACGGGCGGCACCACATACGGCTGGCGCTCGATCGTCAGTGCGTCGCGTGCCGCAACGTCCAGACCCGCGAGCCAGACGCCGCTGCCGTGTTCGCTCCGTTGTGTGATGACATCGTTGAACATGTCGAACTGCGTGAGGACGGCGTTAAAGCGCAGGCGCAGGAACACCATCTGGTGTTGCGCCTCGGGCGGAGACGGCGGTCGCTCTCCTTCGACGAGGCGGAGAAAGGCCGCGATCCGCCCGACGAGTTCGAGGCGGCCGTCGATAAGAAAGCGCTCGATCGCCGCCTGGGCGTCCGGCGCGAGGGCTGCGGCGGGGACCATCGGTTCGATCAGGGCAAACGACTTCACGCGAGCGAGGCGCACGGCGAGAGCACGGGCATCATCCGCAAGAAACCGAAGTGCTGTCGCGCCGATGGTCATGACCTGCTCATGCGCCGAGGATGATGATGCTGTTGCCGCGCCGAACCCAACGGCCGGATTTCGCGCGTCCGGCGACGGTGACGGCGGTACCGGCCGGTCCGCCGGAACCGCGGTTCTGCATCAATCCTGGAAGGTGCGAGCGCGCCGCACCGATCGCAGCTTGCTGTGCGACCTGACGGGCATCACCCGTTGCCGCGTTCGCGACCGCGCGCTTGACCGCATCGGCGGCGAAATTCACGAACGCCCGCGCGCCTTCGTACTCTTGCTCCTCTTCGCTCATCTCGCCGACTTCGAGACGGTCTGCAGCGAATCCTGCGAGCTTGCGCCCGAGCATCGCGCCGACCGGCCCGCCAACGAAACTTCCGAGTGCGCCGCCGGCCAGCGGCAAGGCTTGCTTGGCCGCGTTTTTCAGAATCCCGCCGAGTGCTTGGCCGACGGGCGAGCGCACGAAATTGCCAGCGGCGCGCCCGACGCGGCGGATGAGGCCGCCAAGAAATTGTTCAAATTCTTCTTCGGTGGCGACGCCGAGCAACTCGTTCGTCAGCTCCATCAGTTCGGCCTCGCCGCCCTCGCCCTCATTCTGTTCGAACAACTCGAAAGCGCCCTCGCCCATGAATTCCTGTTGCGTGCGATCAATGTTGTGCATTCCTCGGTCCTCCGGTTGCTTAGGTTTTGAGACGTGAGTGCAGGCTCCGGCGCCGTCCGACCCGCAGCGCGGACAGACGTTTTGTTTTCGAAGATGAATAGGAAGGCCCGGCGCACGGAGGCGTGCAGCGACCGAGATGGCGCGGTTCACGATCGTGTTGACAGGTGCACCTGAACGATCGTCGATCACGCGTCCGATGGCGTCGGCGGCGAATCGGACGAAGCCGCGAGCGACTTCAAACTCCTGATCTTCAGGGCTCAGTCCTTCAAGTTCGGCTCCAAGAATTCGTCCAGCGCGATCAAGGCTCTCGCTGGGAATGGCGTTCAAACCTGTCCGCGCCGAAAGGACGACACTTCGCAGGTCGCTCAGCCGCTTAGTGGTTTCGGCAATTGCTTTCTTGTGAAGCTCGGCCCCGCGGCCGTTTGAGACATTGCGAGCAAGCTTCTCCAGAACCTGGCGGGTCGTGGCGCCAGGGGCCGCATCGAGAAGTGCCGCCACGGTCTCCAACTCTGCCGCAGGGACGACACGCTGGTTCTGTGGCTGCGATGACCACGACGCTCCGAACCGAGGGTCGAGATACGGCGTGTATGTGAGGAGGCGCTGCGACACGACCGATCCTTTCCAGATCGTCCGTCTCCGGCAGAGTGCAAGCGGCTGCATCGGCCGGGAGGTGATCTGGTCGGTGAAGGAGCAAGTGGCGTGCCAAGTCAGAACACCCGTGTCTCGGCTTGAAACGGCAGCCGCGCGGCGATGCGCCGAAATGGGATTCGTTTGGAGGCCATGCGGCCGAAGTTAGATTCGGCCGCATTTTGCCCTGGTGCCGTCGAGCACGCACGAAAATCTGACGACAGCCAGGGACCGCCAGCATGAGTGCATCGAATTGCTAACCGGCGCTTGCCATGGCCGTGTGGCTCACGGGCTACGGCGGGAGGAAGTCGGCTGCTCGGAGGCAGCGGTCGAGGCAATTATGCGGCAAAGTCCCGTCGCAGCAGCGTTTTCGATCGAGGGCGGCTTTGCGGCGGCAGCTCTCGACGTTCATCTCCAGAATCGTCGCCTGCTGGCCGCGATCGAGGCCGCCAGCGCCCGCCCGCGCATCGAGGTCGGCCCGCTTCGCTGAACGGATGGTTAGCTGTGAGCAGCTGCGAGCGGCGTTCGTACCGCGCCGCAGACGCGTATTTTTTTAACCGCGCGACAGTCCCTTCGCCTCCAGCTCCGCGAGATATTTGTTCCAACGAATGTCGCGTTCGCGGTGCAACAGTTGCAGATAGCCCCAGGTGAACAAGCCCGTGTCGTGACCATCGTCGAAGCCGATGCGCATGGCGTAATTGCCGACCGGCTCGAGCTTTTTGATTTTGACGGTGCGCTTCTTGCCGACAGTCACGCGCTGTTCCGCTGAATGTCCCTGTACTTCTGCGGACGGGCTCATGACCCGCAGCATTTCAGCCGGGAGCGAGAATTCCGCTTGCCCTGCAAAGGCAACGCGCAGTTCGCTTCCGCCCGCGGCAAGTTCGAGTTTCGGCGGTTCAACGCGCCTGCCCTTTGCCTGTTCGAGTTCGCTCCAGGTTTTGGCGGCGATGTCGCGATAGATCTGGGCATGAGGACTGTCGGGTCTGGTGGCGACGATCGGCTGGCCCAAATCGGACCGACGGCGGATCTCGATGTCGAGTGGCACGGCGCCGAGGAAAGGAATGCCGAGTTTCTCCGCCTCGTCGCGGGCGCCGCCGTGGCCGAAGATCTCGTGCCGTTCGCCGCACTTGGTGCAGATGAAAAAGCTCATGTTCTCGATGATGCCGAGCACGGGCACATCGACCTGCCGAAACATGTTCAGACCTTTGCGTGCGTCGATCAGTGCCAGATCCTGGGGGGTCGACACGATGACAGCACCCGCCAACGGCACTTGCTGCGACATGGTCAGCTGGATGTCGCCGGTGCCGGGCGGCATGTCGATGACGAGAACGTCGAGATCGCCGTCGGCTGCGGCCCAATGCACATCACGGAGCATCTGGGTCAGAGCCGACACGACCATCGGACCGCGCCAGATGACGGGCGTGCCCTCATCGATCAGGAAGCCCATGGACATCACCTGCAGACCGTAGCCCTGCATGGGGCGGAGTTTATTGTCAGGGCCGGCTTGTGGCCGTCCGGTCAGGCCGAGCAGTCGTGGCTGCGACGGACCGTAGATATCGGCGTCGAGAATGCCGGCCTTCAGCCCGATGGCCTGGAATCCGAGCGCAAGATTGGTCGCGGTGGTCGATTTGCCGACCCCACCTTTGCCGGAAGCAACCGCGATCAGGTGCTTGATGCCGGCGACGCCGGCGGCCTTGTTGCCACCCGCCGCAACCGGTCGAGCTGGTCCTGCCGGCTTGGCGGCTGGCTGTGCTGCGTGATTATGGCCGTGGTCATGGCTATGGCCGTGGTCGTGCGAATGACCGGCAGAGCGCGCCGCTTGAACGCGGGCGCTCTCGGGCGCGGCGCCGCCAGACGATTTCGGCGCGGGCGTCGATGCGGCGCGTCCGCCCTTCACGGCCTCGGCCGTCAGGACCGCGGTGACGCCGACGATCCCGTCGACGTCCTTGACGACCTTTTCGGCCGCCTGCCGCAACGGCTCCAATTCCTCGGCGCGGTCCGCTGGCACGGTGATGGAAAAATAGGCTTTGCCGTCTTTGATCAGGACTTCCGACACCAGGCCGAGATCGACGATATTGCCTTGCATGTCGGGTCCTTTGACCCGTTTGAGCTGCGACAGAATCTGGTCTTTCGTCACGGACATCGACATGTGCTCGGTTTGGCGTCGCCGCCGGGGCGGGTTCGCATCATCGGAAGGCGATGGCACCGTTTAGCAGATCGGCGACGACGCGCCATCCGTCGAGCGGTTGGGCGTTGAACTGGTAATTGCTCGCCAGCGGCGCGCCCGATTGCCGCCCACACGAACGTGATTTGCTGAGACGTCGCATCACGACCACGGCTGTCGCACGTGCAAACCACGTCAACCGGAGATCGTCATGCGACTACTCGCCATCGCTGCCATTGCCGCTTGCCTCGTCGTGCCCGTCATCGCGGCCGCACAAGGCACAAAGCCTGGGCCATTGCCCAAGTCGGCGACCACGGCTCGACCGCCGTCAGACCCGAACATGGTCATTCGCGCGAGTTCCAACTCCGTCACGGACACGATCAACAAGCTGGTCACGGCCGTCGAAGGCAAGGGCGCAAAAGTGGTAGCGCGCGTGGATCATGCAGCCGGCGCCAAATCGGTCGGCACCGACATGCGCCCGTCGGAAGTGCTGATGTTCGGTAATCCGAAGCTCGGCACGCCCGTTATGACCGGCAACGTGCGCGCCGGCCTCGACCTGCCGCTGAAGGTGCTGGCCTGGGAAGATGCCGCGGGCAAAGTCTGGGTCGGATACACCAAGCCGGCCGTGTTGCAGTCGCGCTATCGGCTGGCAGGAAAAGAACAGGCAGCTAACATCAAAGCCATCGCCGATGCCCTCGATGGCCTGACCGCCGCGGCAATCGCCAAATAAGAACCGCCGGATCGTGCCTTGCGCCCGTGAGGCTGCCTGCGATATGCGGGCCAGACATGGACAAAAGCACACCAACGACGCGGCTCGCCCGCACACTGACCGACGCTGGCGACCGCTACGACGTGGTCGTGATCGGTTCCGGCTACGGCGGCGGTGTGTCGGCAGCCCGGCTGGCTGCCGCCGGGCGGCGCGTCGCTGTATTCGAGCGCGGACGCGAGTGGCCGACCGGCTCGTTTCCCGCCAAGTTCCCGGACATGCGCCAAGAAATGCAGGTGCGGGCGGCATCGTGGCGCGTCGGCAAGGATACCAGTCTTTATGACGTGCGCCTCGGGGCGGACATGCATGTGCTGGTCGCGTGCGGCCTCGGTGGCGGATCACTGATCAACGCTGGAGTGGCTCTCAGACCCGACCCGCGTGTGTTCGACGACGCAGTCTGGCCCGACCAGATCCGACAGGATGGACTGCTCGACGAGGGCTACACGCGCGCGCGTCACTGGCTCCGCCCCAACCCGAGCCCCCGCGCTCGCGCCATGACGAAGTTTCAGGCGCTGGATCACGCAGCGCGACTGGGGCTCGGCGTGTCGGCCATGGCGCCTGACGTCGTCGTTTCGTTCGAAGCCAACACCAACGCAGCCGGCATTTACCAGCCCGCGTGTACCGATTGTGGCGATTGCTGTGGTGGGTGCAATGTCGGCGCAAAGAATACCGTCGCGCAGACGTATTTGCCTTTCGCGGTCCAACATGGGGCCGCACTTTTTACACAAGCACGCGTGTCGCACATCGCCAAAAGTGCCGACGGTGGATGGACTGTGATCGTCGATGACATCTCCGGCGGTAAACCGACGGGGACGCGTCGGTACGTCTCGGCCGAGATGGTGATCGTTGCCGCCGGCACTCTCGGATCGACCGAAATTCTCCTGCGCTCGCGCGACCAAGGGCTCGCTCTCTCCGACCGGCTCGGGCACCGGTTTTCAGCCAACGGCGATATTATCGCTTTCGGCTACGGCGCCAATGTCCCGGTGAACGCCGTCGGCGTCGGTCATCCCGCCAAACTGGCCGGTCACGCGGTCGGCGCCTCCGTGTCCGGACAGCTCGTGATCGTCGATCCTGACGATCTCTCGCGGTCGATGACCATTCAAGAGGGTGCGCTGCCGTCGGCGCTGGCCCCCATTCTTCCCGTCATGTTCGTGCCCAACGGTCGGTTGCTCGGCGCCCTGCAGAGCCTCGTATCCGGTGTCTACAAGGGGCCATTCCAACATCTGCAGACGTTTTTCGCCGTTTCGCACGACAGCGCATCCGGTGTGTTTTCGCTCGACGGCGATCGGCTCGACCTCGCGTGGCCGAACGCCAGGGACGAAGCGGTTTACAAGCGGCTCGACGACGCACTCGGAATAATCGTCGGTGCCGTCGGTGGATCGTACGTCAAAAATCCGCTCGGCTCCGTCATGGGCCACCAACCCGCGACTGCACATCCACTCGGCGGATGCGTCATGGGGCATAACGCGAGCACAGGCGTTGTCGATCACATGGGGCAGGTGTTCGACCCTGGTCGTGGCGGCGTTCACGGCGGCCTGCACGTGATCGACGGTTCGATCATCCCGCGATCGCTCGGCTGCAATCCCCTTTTGACCATCACAGCACTCGCTGAACGCGCGATGCTGCACGTCGGACGCGTGCACCGGCTGTCCGTTTGACGATCTGATCTTGATGGAAGGCTACGCCGTTTCGGGCTGAGGTTCATTGCGTGCAGTGACCATCAGCAAACCGCCGGCTACGGCTACATTTTTGAGAAAGTGATTGAGTTCATTGGCAAACGCGGCCGGGGGGCCATTGATGAGTTGCCAGAAGCCGTGAAAAATAACCGCGATAACAATTGTGTAGAGCGCCATCGCCGCCGCCGCCGGGCGCGCATTCCAGTTTGCGATCAGCATCAGGGCTCCGCCGATGTCGAGGGCGATAGACAGGGCGAGAAGGATCTCGGGCATCGGAAAGCCTTTGCCGGCCATCATCGCCGCGGTCATGGAGAAGCCGACCAACTTGCGCACGCCAGCGACGATGAACAATGTCGCCAGCAATACGCGACCAAGCCAAGCCAACGATGTGGACATGCCTAAAACCTTCACAAAGAACACCCTCACTCGTGAATGCTTTCAGCGGCGTTTGGTTTCCTCCTGAAGCGCCAAATCGAGCAGCAATGCATCGGATGGATCGTCGGGGCGAGCGTGCGCTTTGTGTTCGGCGATCTGAGCATTCTGGAGATTGCGAGCATAGGCGAGGGCCCCCGATTTGCTCAGTCGACGCGCGCCGGCGAGCAGGATCGGGCTATCGGGCTCTTCAAGGTCGAGCTCGGTCAGGTATTCGTCGCGCAGCGCATAGAACGAGCGCAAAACCGTATCGCGCGCCAACTTGCGGTACTCGGCGCTGGTTGGCCCGCGCCGCGCATCGAGCGTCTGCAGCACGCGTCGGATGTCGTGCAAGGGCGCGTAGGGATAGATGCCGATCAGCTGATCGGTTTCGCCGACGTTTTTATAGACCACGCGCATGTTGTCGATAGTCTCGGACAGGCACATGAACGCGGTCACGTAGTCGTCGTGGGTCGGCGTATCCTTGTGCAGAAACGTCAGCACCGCCGACTTCGATTTCAAGATACCGGTCCACTCTGCCTTGAGCGATTCAACGAAGGTGGAACGGCGCTGATAGACATTGGAAATATAAGCCACGCCGCCGGTCGCGATCAGCAAACTCATGTCCTTCAGCAGCTCGTAAACGTCCTTGCGCACCTCGCCGAGCTTGCCACCGAGAATGGGCACGAAATCGCCGAATTTTGCGACAACTGAGACGAGTATCAGCAGAAAAATCACCCAGTAGATGCGCCGCATGGATCGGTGCAGGGACTTGCGAGTCATCGGTTCAACCTTGGGCGCTGGGATGCAGTTGCGGCCGATATCCGGCTCGGATCGTTGCGATGGTCGAAGGTGGTGTCAGGCATTCGAGGTAGTGGAGGGCGGGAATTGTGATCGGCGGTCCATAGCCACCATGCGACCATGGCCGGAGTTTGCCCTCAAGCACCAACCAAGGCATGTACTCGAAGCGGACCATCACGCCATCAAGCAGAGCATCGGCATCAGGAACGAAGCGCCTTTGCCTGCCCGTTTCGGTCAGGCGTTCGGCGTGCAGCACGACATCCATGTCCGGCGCACGCGGGCTGTCGATGCCGTGAGCTTTGGCGAAGCCGGTTTGAAACGCCACCGCGTCGGCGCGTCGACACTCGAAACACGGACGATGTCCGGCTGCGAAAGCAGTTGCCTCATCGAGAAAAAACAGCTCGGTGAATTTGCCTGGCTGACGCAATAGCCGGCGGCGGCCCTTGAAGTCGAGTACGCAGCAAATCCACTGCCGGTTCGCCCAGGTGCGTGCTTTCAAACGGCCGTCATCATAGTGGAAACAGCCGCCGCGATTGCCATACATCGTGCCGCGCGCCATCGTGGCCACGATCTCACCTTCGGGACTGACGCGATTCTGGAGGGGCATGACCGATGAAACCTCTATCGGGACCGCGCGTATCTCGCCATGTCGCCAGCGTACGTCAATCGGAGATCAATGCATGCGCCGAATGCTCTG
>JANOAW010000216.1:0-2916 GCA_031411355.1 Hyphomicrobiaceae bacterium
GCGGCGACGTCGTGCTCACAGATGACGCGCACGAGGCAGTCCGCGGTGCCGACTGCGTCGTGACCGATACTTGGGTCTCGATGGGCGACACCGACGTTGCGCGGCGCAAACAGCTTTTGTCAGCTTACGCAGTCGACGAACAGCTCATGCGCGGCGCCAAGAAAGACGCGATTTTCATGCACTGCCTGCCGGCCTATCGGGGGCACGAAGTCTCAGAAAGTGTCATCGACGGCGCCCAATCCGTGGTCTGGGACGAAGCTGAAAATCGCCTGCATGGACAAAAAGCCATCCTTGCCTGGTGCCTGGGCGTCGATTGATGGTTCACAGCCGCAGGCTTGAGATCACACATAGTCCGGACCCGTTGCATTCGGAATCAGCCCATGTCCGCCGCATATGAAATTCTCGCTGTCAAATATGCCGAACGACACAATCGCACGCGCGGCGAAAGTTTTATTCTCGCCGACGATCATGCGAGCCCGCATCCGATGGATTACTTCGTCTGGGTGATCAGAAATGCCGAGCGGACGCTCATCGTCGATACAGGCTTCGATGCGGCGGAGGCTGCGAACCGCGGACGCGCAATCCTGCGCACGCCCGCAGTCGCTCTCTCAGCTCTCGGCATCGACGCCGCCACGGTGACGGATGTCGTCATCACGCACCTGCACTACGATCATGCCGGTACGCTCGGGGCTTTCCCAACCGCACGTTTTCATCTGCAGGCGGCCGAAATGGCCTACGCCACTGGCCCGTGCATGTGCCACGACGCCATGCGCCTGCCGTTCACCGCCGAACACGTGTGCCAGATGGTGAAGAACGTCTATTCCGGCCGCGTGATTTTTTATGACGGCGACGCTGAAGTTGCGCCGGGTATCACCGTGCACAAAATCGGCGGCCACAGTCGGGGACTGCAAGTGGTGCGCGTCATGACCCCCCACGGCCCCGTCGTCGTGGCGTCCGATGCGGCGCACTATTATGAGACGTTCGAGCAAAAAAAGCCGTTTCCTCTGCTCGCCGACCTGGAAGACATGATCAAAGGTTACACGACATTGCAGACCCTGGCCGGTGGCGATGCGAAACGCGTGGTTCCCGGCCATGATCCGCTGGTTTTGAAGCGCTATCCGCCGCTGACCGCCACGTCGATGGGGATGGTGCATCGCCTGGACGTTACGCGTACGGAGTAAGCGCCATGTTCACCACGGCTCAACTCTCGGCGGCGGCGGCGCTGCTCGACCGATGCCGTGCCTCGGGACTGAGGGTCGTCACCGCTGAAAGCTGCACCGGCGGATTGATCGCAGGCCTGTTGACCGAAATCGCCGGCTCGTCCGACGTCGTCGAACGCGGTTTCGTCGTCTATTCCAATGCTGCCAAATCCGATCTTCTTGGCGTCCCGCCGGCACTCATCGAGGCCCAAGGCGCCGTTAGCGAAGCCGTCGCGCGCGCGATGGCGGACGGAGCGTTGGGCGCCTCGCCGGCCGACGTCGCAATCGCTGTCACGGGCGTGGCGGGGCCAGGCGGTGGCACGGCGACGAAGCCTGTCGGTCTCGTGCACATCGCCGTTGCCCGCCGCCGCGGACAATCGGTGCATCGGGCGTGTCGTTTCGGCGCCATCGGACGTTCGGCGGTTCGTTCAGCGACCATCGACGAAGCGCTTGTGCTGACAACCGGACTGGTTGCTTTTGAAGACCCGTGACCTACACATGAACACTGCACCCTTGCGAGCAATGAGAGCCACCGATCCTCGGTCCAGCCGGGGCCGTCTGGTCCCGGAGCCGGGTTGCCCGATGCGAACCCCGTTCCAGCGTGACCGCGACCGCATCGTGCACGCGACGGCGTTTCGTCGCTTGACCTACAAAACCCAGGTGTTTGTTTTTCACGAGGGTGATCATTACCGCACGCGCCTGACGCACAGTCTGGAGGTGGCGCAGATCGCCCGTTCGATCGCGCGTATGTTGCGCCTGGACGAGGATCTCGCTGAAGCCCTGGCGCTCGCCCACGATCTTGGCCATCCCCCGTTCGGCCATGCTGGAGAACGCGCGCTCGACGCTGCGATGTCGGCGTATGGTGGCTTCGACCACAATGCCCAGAGCATCAAGGTGGTGACACGGCTTGAACGCAAGTACATGAGTTTCGACGGCCTGAACCTCACCTTTGAAAGCCTTGAGGGCTTGGCCAAGCACAACGGGCCGCTGTTGGCCGGCCCCGTCTACGACGCGCTGGCGGGCGCTGGCGTGCTGCACCATCTCGCCCTCGACACGCCAGCGTCGCTTGAAGCCGAGGCCGCCGCTGTCGCCGACGATATCGCCTACAACAACCACGACATCGACGATGGTCTGCGTGCCGGTCTCATCGCCATAGAAGACCTCGAACACGTGCCCTTGGTCGGCCCCTTCGTCACCGCCGCCCTGGCCATCAAAGGCGCAGACCGCATGCGCGCGATCTACGAAGTCAATCGCCGCATGATCACAGCCATGATCGCCGACGCCGTCGACACGGCCCGGGCCGAAATGGAATTCGGCCAAAGCGGCCGGCAGGTGATTTCGTTTTCACCCGCTATGGCGACCAAGCTTGCGGGTCTGCGCACATTTCTGTTTGAAAACGTCTATCGCCACCCCCGCGTGATGCGGGTGATGGCGGACGCGCAATCGGTCGTCCAGGATCTGTTTGCCCGCTATCATCAGGACCCCTCGGCGCTGCCGGGCGCACGCAGCGCCATCGCAGCTTCCATGGACGATCGCGCCCGCGCGCAGTTTGTCTGTGATTTCGTCGCCGGCATGACCGATCGGTATGCCATCGCCGAACACGAGCGACTCTTCGATGTGACGCCACGCCTGCGCTGACGTGGCCTTATGTCGGCACCGGGCCGGCGCCGATATCCCAATACAGTCCGGCCATCAGCGCCGCCGCCTCGCTCATGAC
>JANOAW010000217.1:0-4231 GCA_031411355.1 Hyphomicrobiaceae bacterium
ACGGCGCCACCGGTTCGATGCTGTTCGGTGGCCGCGCGGCCAACGGACGCGATATGCACGCCGACCTTGAGCGCGTAGCCATGCTGGCGGCCCGCGTCGACAAACTCGTGGCCCTGCGGCGCAAGGCGCGCGCCGAAAAGCGCACGGCGATCGTGCTGTTCAACTTTCCACCCAACGCAGGTGCTGTCGGCACGGCGGCGTATCTCTCGGTGTTTGAATCGCTGTTTGAGACGCTCAAGGCCATGGCTGCCGCCGGTCACAGCGTCGAGGTGCCAGCTTCGGTCGATGCCCTGCGCTGCGCGGTCATCGAGGGCAATGCCAAGCTCTACGGTGCGGCGGCCAATGTGCACACGCGCATTCCAACCGACGATCATGTGCGTCGCGAGCCGCATCTGGCCGAGATCGAGGCGCAATGGGGTCCGGCCCCTGGTCGCCACAACACGGATGGACGCAGCATCCATATTCACGGTCGCCAGTTCGGCAACGTGCTCGTCGCGGTGCAGCCGGCGTTCGGCTACGAAGGTGACCCGATGCGGCTGCTGTTTGATCGCAGCTTCGCGCCCACACATGCGTTTTCGGCGTTCTATCGCTATCTGCGCCGCGACTTTGCGGCCGACGCGGTGCTGCACTTCGGCACGCATGGTGCGCTCGAATTCATGCCGGGCAAGCAGTCCGGCCTCTCCGCCGCCTGCTGGCCGGATCGCCTGATCGGCGACATGCCGAACATTTATCTGTATGCAGCCAATAATCCATCCGAGGGCGCGATCGCCAAGCGCCGCACGGCCGCTACCCTGGTCAGTTACCTGACGCCGGCCGTGGCGCAGGCCGGACTGTATCGTGGCATGGTCGACTGGAAGGCCTCGCTCACACGCTGGCGCACATTCGAAGGCGCACCAGACGATCCCGAGCGCCTCCGTCTTTTGCAGCTGATCGAGGCTCAGGCGGGCGAACTCGACCTCCTCCGCCAGGATGGCGCCGCCGCCTTCGCCGCCGAAGATCGCATCGACACGCTGTGGTCGCGCATTCTCGAAGTCGAATACACACTCATTCCGCATGGCTTGCACGTGGTCGGTCGCGGACACTCACGCGCAGCCCGCATCGACATGCTGGCCGGCATGGCCGAGACGATGCCGCAGCCACCACCTTCGCGCGACGTGATCGAGATGATCGTCGACGGCATCCACCCGCATCCCAACGAGGCCGACGGCTGCAACGCGCAGACCCTCCGCACACTGCGCGAAGCCGATGCGGCCCTGTCGCACGACGCCGAAATCGCTGGCCTGTTGCGCGCCCTCGACGGCCGCTTCATTCGCCCCGGGCCAAGTGGTGATCTCTTGCGCACGCCGGGTCTGCTACCGACCGGTCGCAACACCCACGGCTTCGATCCCTATCGCATGCCGAGTGCGTTCGCGATGACAGAAGGCACGCGGCAGGCGCGTCTGCTGCTCGACCGCCATATCGGCGATGGTCATGCCTTGCCACGCCGCATCGCCATGGTGCTGTGGGGTTCGGACAATCTCAAAACCGAGGGCGGACCGATTGCGCAAGCACTGGCTCTGATGGGGGCTCGGCCCCGTTTCGACAGCTTCGGCCGCTTGTGCGGGGCTGAATTAATTCCACTCGATGTGCTCGGCCGTCCGCGCATCGATGTCTGCGTGACGCTGTCGGGAATCTTCCGTGACCTGCTGCCCTTGCAGACGCAGATGCTGGCTGAGGCGGCCTACCTCGCGGCGGCAGCGGACGAGCCGGCCGAGCGGAACTTCGTGCGGGCGGCCGCGCTGGCAGACCTCGCGGCGTCTGGCGGCTGCCTCGAAACGGCGGCCCTGCGCGTGTTCTCCAACGCCGACGGCGCCTATGGCTCGAACGTCAATCATCTCATCGAAACCGGTGCCTGGCAGAGCGAAGATCAGCTGGCGGACGTGTGCACGGAGCGCAAAGGCTTCGCCTACGGTCGCGACGGCACAGCGCATAAAAACCCAGCGCGCCTTCGTCATCTGCTTGCCGATGTCGATCTCGCTTATCAGAATCTTGAATCGGTCGAACTCGGCGTCACCTCGATCGATCACTACTTCGATACGCTCGGCGGCTTGAGCCGCGCCGTCAAGTCAGCCCGCGGCCGCGACATCCCGATCTACATCGGCGACGCAACGCGCGGGCACGCGGTCGTGCGCACATTGAACGAGCAGGTGTCGCTCGAGAGCCGCACGCGCACACTCAATCCGAAATGGTACGAGGGGCTGCTCGCGCACGGCTACGAAGGCGTGCGCCAGATCGAGGCCCACGTTACGAATACGGTCGGCTGGTCGGCGACGACGGCGCAGGTCGAGCCATGGGTCTACAAACAGATCTCATCGACCTTCATCCTCGACCCCGACATGCGCGCGCGCCTCGCGGCCCTCAACCCGATCGCATCGGCGCGCCTCGCCAACCGTCTCGTCGAAGCACACGACCGAAACTACTGGGCCACCGACGCAGCGACCCTCGAAGCGCTGCGCACGGCCGGCCATGAACTGGAAGACCGGGTCGAAGGCTTGGAGGCCGTCGCATGACATTGGACCTGAAAACGGGCTGCGGAACATGCACGAGCGCGGAGTTCGCCATCGACGGCGACGGTAGCGTGCAAGTGAAGATGGACCCCAAGCTGCAGATCGGCACGGCAAAAGTGTTCGCAGTCTACGGCAAGGGTGGCATCGGCAAAAGCACGACGTCATCCAACCTGTCGGCTGCGTTTTCACACATCGGCAAACGCGTGCTGCAGATCGGCTGCGATCCCAAACACGACAGCACGTTCACACTGACCAAGCGCATGATGCCGACCGTCATCGACATTCTCGAACAGGTGGATTTCCACACCGAAGAACTCCGTGTCGAAGACTTTGTTTTCGAAGGCTACAACGGCGTGCGCTGCGTCGAGGCCGGTGGCCCCCCGGCCGGCACAGGCTGCGGCGGCTATGTCGTTGGCCAGACCGTGAAGCTGCTCAAGGAACATCGCCTCCTCGATGACACGGACGTGGTGATCTTCGATGTGCTCGGCGACGTCGTCTGCGGCGGGTTCGCAGCCCCCCTGCAACACGCGCACCGCGCCGTCGTCGTCACAGCCAACGATTTCGACAGCATCTTCGCCATGAACCGCATTGTTGCGGCCATCAACGCCAAGGCCAAGAACTATCGCGTCCGTCTCGGCGGCACGATCGTCAATCGCTCCAAAGAAACCACGGAAGTGGATCGCTTCAACGCCGCCATCGGCATGCAGACGCTGGCGCATTTCCCAGATCTGGACGCGATCCGGCTCAGCCGCCTGAAGAAATGTACCATTTTCGAGATGCCGAGCTCGCCTGAACTCGAGGCGGTGAAAGCCACCTACATGCAGCTCGCCCGCAACCTGTGGAACGGCATCGAACCGTTGGCTGCCGTGCCGATGAAGGACCGCGAGATCTTCGAATTCTTAGGGTACGAGTGATGACCGTCGACACCTACGATACGCGCCGCAGTCAAGTCGAAGCCTACTTCGATCGCACGGCCGTCGATGCCTGGACACGGCTGACGAGCGAGGCTCCGGTCGGGCGCATTCGCCAGACAGTGCGGGCCGGGCGCGCCGAAATGCGCGCGCTGCTTCTCGATTGGTTGCCGCAAGACCTCTCAGGCCAGAGATTGCTCGATGCCGGTTGCGGGCCGGGACAACTCGCGGTCGAAGCGGCGCGGCGTGGCGCTGACGTCCTCGGCGTTGATCTATCGGCGACGCTCATCGGACTAGCAGCCGAGCGGTTGGCGAAAGATGTCGACGCCCATCGCTTGACGTTCCGCGTCGGCGATATGCTCGATTCCGGTCACGGCGCGTTCGACCACGTGATCGCCATGGATGCGCTCATTCATTACAGCCTCGATGAGGCGATCCATGTGCTCAGTCGATGGGCGCCGCGCACGCGTCGATCCATCGCCTTCACATTCGCGCCGCGCACGCCGGCGCTTGCGGTGATGCACGCGGCCGGACGCCTGTTTCCATCCTCGAACCGGTCGCCCGCGATCGTACCGGTCGCCGAACGCGCCCTGGCCAAGGGCATCGCGCGCGCGCCGGCGTTGTCCGATTGGCGCATCGGTCGGACACGGCGGGTGGCCGCCGGCTTCTACACATCGCAGGCGTTGGAGCTTGTCCGTCGATGACGCGATTAGCCGACATCGTCAGCCGTTACGTCACCAAGTCGCTCACAGGCCTCGGCCCCGAGTGGCTGCC
>JANOAW010000218.1:0-1644 GCA_031411355.1 Hyphomicrobiaceae bacterium
CGCAACAACGGGCAGGTCATCCCGACCTTGTCGCGCCACGATCCCGACGACATCGTGGCCCGTTTCGGCGATACAGGCGAGCGTTTCGTTGCATTGCTTGGTCAGAGTGCGTCGCTGCTGTTCGACCTGGTCGAGCGCGAGGCATTGCAGGCCGAGGCGGAACAGACGGGTTGGGTGCAGCCGGTGCATTCGCCGGGCCGAATCGCCATCGCCGAACGCCGGGTGCGGCAATGGACGTCGCGGGGGGCAGCAGTCGAAATGCTCGATGCCGCGCAGGTGGCGCGAAAGCTCGGCTCCGATGCCTGGCATGGCGGCTGGTGGAACCGCACCGGCGGCCATATCAATCCGCTCGCGCTGACCCGCGAGATGGCACGCCTCCTGATCGCTCGTGGCGGGCACTTGTACAAGCACACGCCCGTCGAAGCCGTCAGCCGGATCAGGGGCCTGTGGGTCGTGACCATGCCACGGGCGCGCATCGCAGCCCGCGCGCTTGTACTTGCGACCAACGCCTATACGCCGGTCTTCGCGCCGCGGTTGGCGTCGAGCATTGCGGCCGAAGTCATTCCAGTGCCGTCCTGGCAGATGGCGACGCGGCCGTTGACGGCGGCTGAGTTGACGCGCGTGCTGCCGGAGCGCAATGCCGTCTCCGATACGCACGGCGAGTTGTATTTCATGCGGCTCGATGCCCGCAACCGTCTGATCACGGGGGGCGCTCTGGTCAATCAAAGCCGTGGCGACCAACGGTTACGGCCCTATATCGCAGCGCGCCTGTCGAAGCTGTTTCCCCAACTCGGTCCCGTGGTCTTCGACAGTGTCTGGAACGGGACCGTCGGCATCACGCCCGATTTCATGCCGCGGTTCCACCAACTTGGGCCAGACGGCTATGCGTGGGCCGGCTGCAACGGCCGGGCCGTCGCCTTGTCGATCGCCATCGGGCGGGAATTTGCGCGTGCCATCACGGGGACGCCGCGGCGCAACCTGGCTTTGCCCTTCACCGAACCCGAGTCGATCCGCTTTCGTTCTCTGGCGCGGCGGCTGGTGCCGTTGGCCCTCCTGCGTCAACGCTGGCGCGACCGGCGCGAAATCTGACGCAGCGCGGTGACGGCAGCGCCAAACGCATTGCTTGCGGCCGATCCGGATTATAGGACGAAGCCGGCACGGCTCTTGCTCTCGGTTTCGCCAAGGTCGTGGTTGAGGAAGAGTTGTCAGTCCTCCGACAGTGCGGCCGCGAAGGGCGCAAGGCTATGGTTCTGGGTGGTATGACGCGGGCGTTTTCGGACGACATCGCGATTGATCTGGGGACGGCGAACACGCTGGTTCACGTCGTCGACCGGGGCATCATCATCGACGAGCCGTCGGTCGTCGCCGTGCGTAATCGCGCGGGCATGCGCGAGGTGCTGGCCGTTGGTCAGAAAGCCAAAATGATGGTCGGGCGAACGCCCGAGAGTATCGAAACGATACGGCCGCTGCGCGACGGCGTGATCGCGGACTTCATCGCCACCGAGGAAATGCTGCGCCAGTTCATCCGGCGTGCCAAAACGACCATGCGCTTCCGACGGCCGCGCATCCTGATCTGCGTGCCAGCCGGCGCGACGCCGGTCGAACGGCGCGCGGTCTATGAAACGGCCATGTCGGCGGGCGCAA
>JANOAW010000219.1:0-5822 GCA_031411355.1 Hyphomicrobiaceae bacterium
GTTGGAACTGGTAGTTGTTCTTGAAGAAATGGTTGTGGCCGAAGGCGGCATGCGCGATCACGAGGGTCTGCATCGTCATGGAATTCTCTTCCATGATGTAGTTGATGCACGGGTTGGAATTGATCACGATTTCGAAGGCGAGGCTGCTGCGGCCCTTACGATACATGGATTCATCGTAGGCAAAACGTTTGCCGAACGACCAGTGCCGGTACATGACGGGCATCCCGATCGAGGAATAGGCGTCGAGCATCTGTTCGGCTGTGATCACCTCGATCTGGTTGGGGTAGATCGACAGTCCCATTTCCCCAAGGCCGATTTCCTTCATCTGCTCGTAGACGCGATCGATGAGCGCGAAATCCCATTCGGGACCGTCGAACAGCGGCTTGACCGTCGAAGTCTTGCGGGTCGGCAGTTTCAGGTCGCTCATGCGGGGGCGATCTCCGAGGGGTTCGACGGCAATGCCTTCGCCAGTTCAGTGGCGAAGGTGTGGCGGCGTTTGCCGCAGGTCAAGCAAATTGGAGTATGGTTGGCGGCAAAGGCGACGGGATCAACGTTCCGGTCCGGCCTCACACCGTCTTCGCCGCTGGGCTACGTGCCCGAAACGCCATCGAGCATCGTCAGGGCGATATCGTCGAGTTCAGCGACACACGCATCGATGGATTTTCCGCTGGTGATCAATGTCACGTCGGCGCGGGCGTAGTCGCTCTCACGCTGCTGGAGCAGCGTCCTCAATTGATCGAGTGCGCGCGGATTGCCCGCCATGGGCCGCAGATCCCCCTGCCCAACGACGCGCTGCAGATGCTCCTCCGGCGACGCCTTCAACCACACCGTCCGGAAATGGCTGAAGATCGCATTCATCGCCTCCGCATTGCCGACGATGCCACCGGACGTTTCCAGCACCAGACGGCTCTCGGATCGCGTGAGATCGGCGACCACGTCGTTTTCGAGCGAGCGATAGGAATCCTGGCCCGCCAGATTGAACAGTTCATCGAGCGCCATACCGGCGCGCGCCTCGATCTCACGTGTGATACTGACGAAGCGCAGTCCGTGGCGCGCGGCGAATGCGGTCCCGATCGTGGTCTTGCCGGCCCCGCGAAGGCCGAGCAGCGCGATGCCTTTGAACGATCGACGGCGTTCGCGGATGCTCCGTTCGACGATCGGCACCAGATGCGCCTGGTCGACGACGCTGAGCGAGGCGATCAGCCGTGCGAGGGGTGGATGCAGCGCGCCGCCCACGGCGTCGTCGTCGCGCAGGAACGCGATCATGTCCGTGCCGAGCGCACCGGCGACACGCGCGAGTATGCCGATCGAGACGTTGGCTTCACCGGATTCGAGCTGGCTGAGATAGCGCTCCGACACAGCCGCCCGAGCCGCCAATTCCTTGCGCGTCAGCGCTGCCGCCGCACGGGCACGACGCACCTGACGCGAAATGGTCGTCGATATCTCGGATTGGTCCATCGTCGTTGGGCCCGGGCCGACCGGCACACGTCGTCCGTGCCGCCGATCACTCGTCTCGCGTGCCTCCTGGACCACCGCGCGTCAAGCACTCATCAGTGCGCTCGCGTCGGCAGGTGCATCGCCATCACGTTCAGCCTCGCTCGCCGATCGGCGCGGGAACCAGGCCGTAAAGACGGCTCCTTCGCCGAGTGCGCTGACGATACGCAAGCCGCCGCCGTGTTGTTCGAGGATGTTCTCGACGGCCGGGACACCGAGGCCGACACCGAACGACTTGGTCGTGAACAATGGCTCGCGGATGCGCTCGAGATCCGCGGGCGCAATGCCCGGCCCGTTGTCGGCAACGATGATCTCGATGCTGTCGCCGATCACGCGGGTCGCGATGGTGATCTGCGGGGCGATGGTCGGGTGCTCGATCGGCTGCCCGGGCTTGCCGACCATGGCCTCCGACGCATTCGAAATCAGGTTGACGAGCACGCGACGCATGCGGCTCGCGTCGAACAACGCGATGTCGGCACCAATGCCCGGCCTGAGGTCGATCTCGACCTGTTTCGGCACGTTGCGCCGTTCTTCAGCGACGATCGAGGCGACCCAGGTGTCGACCGCCTGTGGCGACGCCGCCAGCGCCTTGGCACGGGTGAAGTCGAGCAACTCCGTGATGATGGCATCGCAACGCTGGATGCCGTTCGACACCCGCTGCATCGGCGCCTCGATGCCGAGGTCTTTGCCCTTGGTCTTGCGCTCGATGAGATAGGCGGCGGTCTTGATGGCGCCCAAGGGGTTGCGGATTTCATGGGCGACCGTCGCGGTCAGCTGGCCGAGTTGGGCGAGGCGACCTTTGCGCAGATTGTCTTCCTGAGCGCGTTCGAGCTGTGAGAATGCCTGCGTGACGCGGTCATTCAAACCGGTGATGTGTTCGTTGGCCATGCGCAGGCGCAAGGCTTCTGCCGCACGTTCCTTCTCGCGCGTCCGGCGGGTCTCGGTGGCTTCCCGCTCCAGCCGTTGTTTCTCGACCGCATCCAACCGCAGCGTATCGATCGCCTGGGCCATCTGGCCGATTTCATCGTGACGGCCCTTGAACGGCGCGGCCATGTCGTAGCGACCGCTGCGCAAATCGTCGAGATAGCTGGCGGTCCTCAACACGGGTTGAACGACCATGGCGCGCAGGCCCCAGATGGCGGCCATGACGGCGATCATCAGCAACGTCGCAGCGCCAAGCACCAGACGTTCCAAGGTCGAGGCTCGCTGCGACAACGTGCTGGTGATCTCGTCGGATTGAGCGTCGGCTTGCTTTACCAGGCCCTCGATGACGGTTCGGTGGGCGAGATAGTAAACGGAAAGTCGCTTCAGCGAGTCCTGGATTTCAGTCGCATCGAAGCGAGCCACGGCTGGCAGGAAACTCCAGTCCACTTCGGCCCAGAACTGGCGCACATGTGCGTCGGAGGTGATCGTCAGTAGGCGCCTGGTTTCATCGGGGATCAACGTCGAGGTCTGCCAATGCGCGTGACGTGCTTCATAGTCACGCCGCATCGTCTGCAGGCGACGGGCGTGATAGGCGAGCTTGTCCGGGTCCGAAGCCAGAATGCGAGCTTCCAGATACGATTCGACGATGAATGCCGGCGGCGGCAGCACGTCGGCCACCAGATCCTTGCTGGCCGCGATCCTCTGGAAATTCGGGCCGCCGATGCGCACCTGATCGATGGTGTAGAGACCGATGACGATCATGGTGGTCAACGTGACCATGATGGCGCTGCCGATCGCCGTCACACTGCGCTCGATCGTCAAGCTGTCGTAGAGCGCGGTACATACGCCGATCAGCAGCAACACGACCGTAATCACGGCGACCAGCAAGCCGAGCGCGAGGGGTTGCACGTTGGTTTGCGAGACGGTGACGGTCACGTCGGGCACGAACGTTACCGCTGCCATTGCGATGAAGTGGGTGGCGCAGATCGCAGAGATCAACAGGGCCGAGGCGCCATAAAAACGCGCGCGGCCGGTCCAACCGAGATGAACGTGGACGGCTAATATCGACAGCAGGACACCCGAACTCACGGCTGTCGCGACCATCGATTGGTCCCACGTGACGTTGGCCGCGACCGTGACACCGTGCATGCCGGTGAAGTGCATCGCGGAGATGCCAAGGCCGATCAGACCACCGGCGACGAAGGCGGAGCCGCGCATCGGCACGGTCGTCAGGGCGAAACCGCCGACGGTCGCGACGAGCGTGATAAGCAGCGACGCCATCGTCAGCGTCACGTCGAAATTGATTGGCAACCCCGCGTCGTAGGCGAGTACGGCGATGAAGTGTGTGCTCCATATGCCGACGGCGATCGATGCTCCGGCAAGCAAGATCATGCTGCGCCGGCGTCGTCCGCTTGCAGCATGTATGGAGCCTGCGAGCCAAAAACCCAATCCGCATGCGAGCACACAGACCATCGCGGCGAGTATGGTGAGACGCACATCGTGCTGTGTGGTCAGGCAACCCAATAATCGGTACATGCGTCGTCCCCCAGAAGCCGAGTGGACAGTGGCGCAAAATACTTTGCAAATTCGAAATTGCGGCATGTCCGACGATCAGACTCCGTTAACTCCAGGTCTGTACGTTTGTAGGTGTCTGCCGATATCTGCATTCTCAGGCGCGAGCCCAGGCGAAAATGACCAAACCGCTGAAGATTCTCGTGCTCGACGATCATGTCGACGTGGCCGCGTCGCTCGGCGAAATCCTGGAACTCGACGGTCACGAGGTGACCTTGGCGCACAACGGATTGAGCGCCGTCGCCGCGTATGACAAGGCCTCGTTCGACCTCGGGTTGTTCGACGTCAAGATGCCCGGCATGAACGGCGTCGACAGTTTCATGGAAGTGCGCAAGCGCCGTCCCGAAGCGACCGTTCTGATGATGTCGGGATATGCCGACGACGGTGTTATCGAAAAGGCCATTCGTCATGGCGCACGCGGCATTCTGCGCAAGCCGTTCGAAGTCGACGAATTGATGGCCAAACTTTCAGAGATCGGCGTCGTCGCCTGAGTCTGGCTCCTGATCCAAACCGTCGTTTCCTTTGTTTGTAATCTCAGTATCCGAGTATCCCATGTGGCGTTCTTCTCGCGCGGCCGATCTCGCCAAGAATATCGAAGCTCTCACCTTGTCCGGCGATCTCGCCCGCAGGCTCGATACCAGCCCGCGCGGTGAATTCGGCGAGGTCGCGCGTCAGATCAACGCTCTGCTCGTCACCGTGCAGCAGCGCGATGCTGACCTGCGCGCCAAACTCGCCGATCTCACCGATGCGCGTGACGATGCGCAGACGGCCAATCAACTGATGCGGCGCCTGAAGAACGAACTGAAGGCGCGTTCGGCCGAACGTGATGCGGCGTTGGCCCGTGCAGAGGCCGCGAGCCGCGCGAAATCGCAGTTCTTGGCCAACATGAGCCATGAAATCCGCACGCCCATGCACGGCATCATCGGGCTCGCCGACGTGCTGGCGCGGACGTCGCTCGAGCCACGCCAGCAGTCGCTCGTGCAGACTGTGCTGCGGTCGGGGCGGGGCCTGCTCGCGATCATCAACGATATCCTGGATTTCTCGAAGATCGAATCCGGTAAACTCGATCTGGCCCCGCGTGCATTCAGCCTGACGGCGGCTGTCGACGATCTCGTCACCACGCTGTCGCCGCGCTTCGCCAAGAAGGGCGTCGAGTTCATCACGCGCGTCTGTCCCGAATTGCCCGACGTCGTCGTCGGCGATCAGTTGCGCATCAAGCAAGTCCTGACCAATCTGATCGCGAACGGCCTGAAGTTTACCGAGCAAGGCTACGTCATTCTCGACGTCGAAGGACATTTCAACGGCGAAACCGCGTCGATCGTATTCAAAGTGCAAGATAGCGGCATCGGTATCCCCAAGGATAAACTGGTCAGCATATTCGAGCAGTTCAATCAGGTCGACAATTCTTCGACCCGACGTCACGAGGGAACCGGCCTCGGCCTCGCCATCTGCCGTATGCTGTCTGAGCGCATGGGCGGCGTGATCGACGTGACGAGCGTGGTCGGGCAGGGCTCGGCGTTCAGCTTCACCATCGAACTCCCGGTGCGTGAACAGATTGTCGCCTCGGCGCCCCGCAAGGCACGGCAAGCGACTGTCGCCGATGTGACCGCGCCGACAGCGCAGCCTCTCGAGACGGATCGCAACGTCGTCGGCTTCGCGGGTGCGACGTTCCAGCGTCGGCAGGTGTTGCTGGTCGAAGACAACGTCGTCAATCAAGAGGTCGCCCGTCAGTATCTCGGCGAAATGGGGTGCACGGTGACGTTGGCCGAAAATGGCCGGGAGGCGGTTGAAGCCTACTGCAACGGTGCCTTCGATCTGGTGCTGATGGATTG
>JANOAW010000220.1:0-3355 GCA_031411355.1 Hyphomicrobiaceae bacterium
CTCGCCGAAACCGAGAAACTCTGGCCGCAATGGCGTCAGACAGGGGCGGCGCTTGCCGATGCCAAGCGTGACGCGGCGCTGCTCTGGCTCAAGATCCAGGAAGATGCCGGCATCGACATCGTCACTGACGGCGAGCAGTTCCGCATGCACTTCGTTCACGGGTTTCTCGAGCACCTCGGCGGGATCGACTGGTCGCTGAAGACCAAGATGGGAATTCGCACCAATCGCTATACCGTCGACGTGCCGACGGTGACCGGACCGATCGTGCGCAAGAACCCCGTGCACGTCGATGAGGCGCGGATCATGCGGGCCCACACCAAGAAAGCGTTGAAGATCACCTTGCCAGGACCGATGACGATCTGCGACACCATCGCCGATGGCCATTACGGGCGCCGCGCCGACATGGCGATGGCGTTTGCAAAAGTGCTCAACGCCGAGGCACGGGAACTGGAAGCAGCCGGCGTCGACGTGATCCAATTCGACGAGCCGGCTTTCAATGTGTTCATGGACGACGTGCAGGCGTGGGGCATTCCGGCGCTTGAAGTCGCGGCCGAGGGGCTCAGCTGCAAGACGGCCGTGCACATTTGCTACGGCTACGGCATCGAAGCCAATACCACGTGGAAAACCACGCTCGGCGATCAATGGCGCCAGTATGAGACAACGTTTCCCGCTCTCGACAAGAGCCGTATCGGACAGGTGTCGATCGAAGCCCAAGGCTCGAAAGTGCCGCTGTCGTTGATCCGGCTGCTACCGAACAAGACCATTCTGGTTGGCGCGATCGACGTTGCGACCACGGCGGCCGAGACGCCTGAAGCCGTGGCGCGCGTCATGCGGGAAGCTATGCGATACGCCGATTCAGATCGCCTTCAGGCCTGCACAAACTGCGGCCTTGCGCCGTTGCCGCGCGATGTCGCCGTGGCCAAGATATTCGCGCTCGGGGCCGGCGCGCAACTCGTGCGCCGCGAAACACCGTAACCGGAGACCGCCATGCCTCGCTTGCCCGATCTCGATCCGAGCCGTCTGACGCCTGAACAAAAGGCGGTCTACGACCGCATCGTCGCTGGACCTCGCGGTCGCGTCGAAGGGCCGTTGCGGGTCTGGATGAGCAGCCCCGAATTTGCAGCGAAAGCACAGGAACTTGGTGCTTTCTGCCGCTTCGGCTCGTCGCTGCCACCGCGCCTGTCCGAACTCGCGATCCTGGTCATGGGCGCCGCCTTCAAGTCCGGGTTCGAATGGTGGGCTCACGCACCGCTTGCCAAGGCGGGGGGTATCGCCGACGCCGCCATCGAGGCGATCCGCGTTGGCAAACCTGCGAGTTTCACGCGCGCCGACGAGCGGGCCGTGTACACATTTGCACACGAATTGACCCACAACCGCCGAGTTTCGCAGCCGACCTACGATGCGGCGATCGAAGCCCTCGGCCAGAAATCGGTCGTCGAGCTGGTCGGAATCCTGGGCTATTATTCGTTGATCTCGATGACCATCAACGCCTTCGAAGTGCCGATGCCGGCGGGTGAAAAAGATCCGTTCGCCTCATGACAGACCACATCACCCGAAGCGATGCGAGGGACGTCTCCGTCGTCGTGCTGGGCGCATCCGGCGCGGTCGGCACCGAGGCCGTTCGAGCGCTGCTCGCGATCGATGCCGTCAGACACGTGACGTTGCTCAATCGGCGAACCATCGACATATCCCCCCTGTCTCGGACGACGCAGCATATCGTCGACCCGCTGGACGCTGGCAGCTATCGTCATCTGCTCGCCGGCCATGGCGCTGCGATCTGTACACTCGGTGTCGGACGACCGAGCCAGGTCTCACGAGACGAGTTGGTGCGCATCGACAAGACGGCCGCGCTCGACTTTGCCCGGGCCTGTCGGGCCGTCGATATCGGACATTTTGAGCTGTTGTCGGCGGTCGGCGCCCATCCGACGTCGTCGAACCATTATCTGCGCACCAAAGGCGAATTGCGCGACGCGTTGATCGCGACCGGATTTCGCCGACTGAGCATCTTCGAGCCGTCGATGATTCTGACGCCGACGAACCGGTATGATTGGAAACAAGGGCTCATTCTCGCGCTCTGGCCCAAGCTGGCACCGTTGCTCGCCGGTTCGCTCAAGATATATCGCGGCGTGCGCGTCGAGACACTGGGGGCTGCGATGGCGCACAATATCGTCCGTGCCGGCGATGGCGTGGAGATACTGCGTTGGCCGCAATTTCAGGCGCTCGCCGCCGACAGCGCCACACCCCGCGCGCCGGCCAAACCTGCCCACACCTGATACACGGCCTTCGTGACAGGCGACTATCTCTTCTTTTTTGGCACCGGCAGCTGTTCGTAGAATGCGGCAAGCGCCTTGATCTGATCGTCGTCGAGCGACTGTGCCACCGAGACCATGGCCGCATTGCTGCGGGCGCCGGTCTGATAGAATTTGATCGTTTCGGCAAACTCGGCCGACTTCATGCCGATGATGGAGGGGATGCCGTTGTCCGTACCGTCACGCCGGTGACAGGACGCGCATTCACTGGACAGGTGCTCGCCGTAGCGCACAACCTTCGGATCGACCGATTGAGCGCGCGCTGACGCGGCCGTTGCATAGGCCAGCGTGATGGCAACGATGCCGTGGAGGTAGAGGACGCGCACTCTCGACCTTCGATGGATGACCATGGATCGGTGTACCGCCCTTCACCCCGTCGATCAAGGCGGGCAGGCAGGCGCGCAGCCTTAACTTTTTATTCACCGAAACCAAAACCAGTTTTCCAATAGCATTAACAGTCTTGAGTGCATTAACCCATCTTTCAAAGCCATCCGTTAGTTTGCGGTTATCCGGTGAAGGCGTGGCCAGTGTAGGCGTGGCCAGTGTAGGCGTGGAAGGTCAAGTTCATGCGTTTTGATCTCAGTCGTGCGGCATCAGCGCCGCGGTGGCTCATAGCTCTCACCAAGCGGTTCGGTCGAGACGACAGAGGCACTACAGCCGTCGAATTCGGTATCATCGCGTTGCCGTTTACGGCCGTCCTGGTCGGCATGATGATGGTCTGCGTGTATTATTTCAAAGTTCTCGAAGTCGAGAATGCCGTTTATCAAAGCGCCCGCGACCTGCGCGTCGGCAATCTGCAGCAAGGTCTCGGTGCTTACTCCGGCCTTACCGGTGATGCTCTCAAGGACGCGTTTAAAGCCGCCATGTGTAACCGCATGGCGAACACGGGCGATTGTAATGCCAACATGCGGGTCATGGTGCAGTCGCGCACAGACTTCTCGTCGGTCGTTGAGCCGAACTGCAAGGACGGCAGCGGCAATTTGATTTCGAATGCGGCCGCCAAAGCCGGCTTCAATGCGGGTGCTGCAAGTTCGGTCGTCGTGGTC
>JANOAW010000221.1:0-1679 GCA_031411355.1 Hyphomicrobiaceae bacterium
GCGCTGTTCGGGGCAATCGCGACACTGATGGGCAGCGGTGGGCACATCGTCGCTTCGTCCAGGTTGTATGGCGGCTCGCACAATATGTTTGCCCATACGCTACCGCGCTTCGGCATCGAAACCACGCTCGTCGATCCGCGCAACCCCGTGAATTTCAGCACAGCCATCACTCCCAAAACGCGGCTCGTCTATGCCGAAACGCTCGGCAATCCGGGTCTGGAGGTGTTGGATCTGCCCGCCGTTGCCGAGGTCGCGCACGGTCATGGGCTGCCGCTGATGATCGACAGTACGTTCACGTCGCCGTTCCTGTGTCGCCCGATCGAACACGGCTGCGACATCGTCATGCACTCGGCGACCAAGTTCATCGGCGGTCACGGCGTTGCCATCGGCGGCGTGCTGATCGACGGCGGCAGCTTCGACTGGATGGGCTCGGACAAGTTTCCGACGCTGTCCAAGCCGTATGCGGGATATCACGGGCTGACGTTTGGCGAAGAGTACGGCGTTGCGGCCTTCATCTCGCGCGTCCGTGCGGAGGCGTTGCGGGATTTCGGCGCGTGCATGGCGCCGCAGACGGCGTTCTACCTGCTGCAAGGGCTCGAAACATTACCCGTGCGCATGGAGCGGCACGTCAAGAATGCCCGCGTCGTCGCCGAGTTCCTGTCCCGCCATCCCGCGGTCGCCTGGGTCAAATATCCCGGTCTCGAAAGCCATCCGGATCACGCCCTGGCGGCAAAGTTGATGCCGAAAGGGTGCGGCGCCATGATGAGCTTCGGCATCGAAGCCCCGGCAGGCGCGACGGGACGTGCGGCGGGGGCAAAACTGATCGAGCGATTGGCCGTTTTCTCGCATCTGGCCAACGTCGGCGACGCCAAATCGCTGGTCATTCATCCCGCGTCGACAACGCATCAGCAGATGAGCGCAGCCGAGTTGAAATCGGCCGGGATCGGGGAGGAATTGGTGCGGCTGTCGATTGGCCTCGAAGATGCGGCCGACCTGGTCGACGATCTCGATCAAGCGCTGAAGGCATCGCAGAAATAAACCGCGAGATGTGCGGTGTGGCATGACGCAAGGGCCGCGCTGCTTGTGGAAGCGCGGCCCTGTCGACCAAGCGGAAGTTACTTGATGAGGCCGGTTTTCACCGCAGCGGCATATTCGGCGCGCGAAATCTTGCCGTCCTTATCGGTATCGATATCCTTCATCATCGGCTCGAACGGCTTGAGCGCGGCACCTTCGATAAAACCGCTACCCTTGGGATCGGCGGCTTTGAACTTAGCTTCGGTTGCTGAGTCCATCTGAACCGGCGAGGTCGCGGCGGGAGGGGTTGGCGCTTTGGTTTGTGCCAAGGCGTGGCCAGACATGACCAACCCGAGTGAGATCAGCGACGCCGAGAGATACGTTTTCATGGTCGTACTCCTGTTTTTAGAAGAAGTTCTCCCCAACAGTGATCCGACTATGAGCCGCGCGAGATGAATACGCGCCGAATCGATCGTTCATTCTCGCTTCATCAAAACGACAGCTGCACCTTCATGGCTTTCGATCTGTCACTGGCCAGCTCGAACGCCTCGATCGCGGATGTAAACGGCAACGTCGCGCTGATCAGGGGGCGCACGTCGACACGACGCGCGCCGATCATGTCGGCGGCCAGGGCGAATTCCTCGTGAAAGCGGAACGTACCGCGC
>JANOAW010000222.1:0-1609 GCA_031411355.1 Hyphomicrobiaceae bacterium
GGCCGGCGCCGATATCCCAATACAGTCCGGCCATCAGCGCCGCCGCCTCGCTCATGACGGACATCAGCACATGTTCATCCGGCGCATGCTGTGAACAGCCCGCGTAAGAATGCGGTACCCAAATGGTTGGCAGACCAAGGATATCCTGGAAGGCATCGTTGGGAATACCACCACCCGTCGACGGAATGACCGCTGGCTTCACACCGGGCACCGTCGCCTCGAACGAGCGGCGCGTGAATTGAGCCCACGGGTGATCCGTATCGGTTCGTGTCGCCGGAAAGCGACCGACGTCCGCGCATTCGGCGACCTGCACCATGGAGAACCCGTTCTGATCGAGATGGCGTCGCAACGACGGCAATATCTCGTCGACCTGCGTTCCGACCACGAAACGCAATTGACACCGCGCCCAGGCCTTGGCCGAAATGGCGTTCACCGGTGCGTCTGGCCGTCCCGACGTCATCGCGAGCACGGCGAACGAGTTCCAGGCAAAGACTTTTTCTGGTCCCGTCAGATGCGGCTCGCCCCACCATGTATCGATCGTCGGTCCTTCCGGACCAGCGTCGATCTCGACGTCCGCCAGGGCCACGCGCGTGGCATTGGAAATCGGGCCCGGCAGCCAAGCTCGAATGCGCAAGCCACCCCGTGGCCCAACGATAGAGGCGATCGCATGACACAGGATCGCCGCGGGATCGGCGATCAGCCCACCCCAGTTGCCGGAGTGATGGGCTCCGGCGCGCAGGTCGCAGACCATGTCGAAGGTCATGCCCCCTCTATTGCCGAGAACGATCGTCGGACGATCCATTTTCACCCGTGGACCGTCGGAGGCGATGAATACGGTCGCGGCGAAATCGTCCTTGTTCTGCTGGATGCACGCATTGATGCCGGCCGAACCGGCTTCCTCGCACGTTTCGATCAGGTATTTGGCGTTGAAACCGAGCTTGCCGCCGCGCTCCGCCATCACCGATGCCATGGCCGCCATGTTGATTGTATGCTGACTTTTGTTGTCGGCCGTGCCGCGACCATACAATCGATTGCCATCACGCGAGGTCACCCAAGGCCCCTTGCCCTTGGTCCAAAGCGCGTCCTGCCCGCGAATGACGTCGCCGTGGCCATACCCGAGCACCGTCGGCAGATCGGCATTTTCGATCCGCGTCGCCAGAAGCAGCGGACCCTTCTGTGGCACCGGGTTGTCGTAGATCTTGCAGGTAAAACCCATGGCCTCGAACGACGACCTCATCTCGTCGCGCACATACCGCTCGAGTTCCGGCAGACTCTCCGGCAAAATCTGACTTTCGGTCCGGATCGCGACCCGACGAGCCAGATCGGTTTCGAAGGCACCGTCGTCGACATACGCGCGCGCACGCGCCACAGCGCCCTCGCGGGATGACTTTAAGGACGTGGTCATGAGGCGGCTCTCCCGGCGCGATTCGGCAAGTCCGAGCCTGCACTGGTCGAAGCTGAGCCGCAAGGCGACGTCACGTCGTGGCGGCAGTGGTCATTGCACTGAGGATCAGCCGTAGCCTCAGCCGCGCGTGTGCAGAATGCCGCCTGTCACGGACAGCAGCGTACCGCCGAGAAAAGACCACGTGGCCGCGGCCGCGCTGGGGTG
>JANOAW010000223.1:0-5710 GCA_031411355.1 Hyphomicrobiaceae bacterium
GAGCCCGGCAAGAGCATCGAGATCACGAAGGGCTTGATCTGGCTGCGATTGCCATTGCCGTTCGTTCTCAACCACGTGAATTGCTGGTTGCTCGACGACGGCGACGGCTGGACCATCATCGACACCGGCGCCGACAACGCCGAGACACGCGCGATCTGGACCGACGTCCTCGCGACGCGTTTGTCGGGAAAACCCGTCAAGCGCCTCGTGTGCACGCATGGTCACCCCGACCACGTCGGCCTTGCCGGCTGGCTGTGCGAAAAGCTCGATATCCGATTGTCTATGACCTATTCGGAATGGCTCGCCCCGCAATTGTGGCGTGAGCAGGGGTTGCGCCCGATGTCGGACAGCGAGCAGCAGAGTTACCTGCGCAATGGCATGTCGCCAAAGGGCATCGAAAAGATGATGCAGGCACGCGAAGCTGCGCCGTTCCGCAATCATCCACTCCCCATGAGCGTCGTGCGCATCCGCGACGGCGATACGATCGAGATGGGCCAACGCAGTTGGACGGTGTCGGTCAACGGTGGTCACGCCGAAGAGCACGCGTCGTTTCATGCCGCAGCCGACAAGATCCTCATCGCAGGCGATCAGATCTTGCCCAAGATCTCGCCCGTGGTCGGCGTGTTCACGTCTCAACCACTCGGCAATCCGCTGAAGGATTACCTCAAGTCACTGCAGCGACTCGCCGAACTGCCATCCGACACGCTTGTGCTGCCGTCCCACGGATTGCCGTTCCACGGCTTGCACGCGCGCATCGCTCAACTCGAGGCACATCACGAGAAGCGGCTCGCAGAACTGCTGACCTATATGGATGTCCCCAAAACCGGCGCAGATCTGGCAAAGCAGCTGTTCGCCTCGGCGGTCGCGGGCGGACAGATGATGATGGCGATGGCCGAGACCATCGCCCACGCCAATTGGCTGGTAGCCGAGGGACGCGCACAGCGGATCGAAACCAAGGACGCCGTGCGTTTCTCGCGGCTCTGATCTTGATCGATCAGCCGATCGTGCCGGCGAGCTCGTCGTCGATATGGACCCGGATGATGTCCTCGAACGACGTTTCAGCAACGAAACCCAACGCAATCGCGCGCTTGGTGTCGAAATTGCGGGGCCAACCGGCGACGATGCCCTGAATGAAGGGATCTGGTTCGCGACGGATGCGAGCGACGACCTTGTCACCGGCGACTTTGCGCAAGGCGTCGATCTGTTCACCGACGGTCGCAGCCAGGCCCGGCATGCTGAGGGCACGGCGCGCGCCGAGTTTCTCGCCAGCGATGGTCGCGGCGTGTTGTAGGAAGCCGACGGCCGCGCGCGGCGACGCGTGCCAGTGCATGACGTCGTCCCCGACCGGCAAGACCGCGTCTTTTCCAGCCAGAGGCTCACGCATGATGTTGGAGAAGAACCCCGAAGCAGCCTTGTTGGCTGTGCCGGGACGCACGCATATGGTTGGCAGCCGGATCGAGATGCCGTCCAGCATGCCTTTGCGCGTATAATCAGACACCAGCAATTCGCCGATGGCTTTTTGCGTGCCGTAGCTGGTCAGCGGCGTCGAGAAGAATTCGTCGCCGATCTTGGCCGGAAAGGGTGCCCCGAACACGGCGATCGACGAGGTGAACACGAGGCGCGGTTTTTTCGCCTCGGCGGCATACCCATGCCGGATACTCTCGAGCAAATTCTGCGTACCGACCAGATTGATCCGATAGCCTTTGTCGAAGTCCTGTTCGGCTTCCCCCGAGACGATTGCAGCGAGGTGAAAAATCACGTCTGGCTTGTCGGCAACCAGCCTGTCGGTCTCCCCTGGCGCCGGCAGATCGCCGGTCGCGATGTGGATCGGAAACTTGGCCGCGGCCGGTTTCTGGCTGGCGACGACATCGTACAGGGTCAAAGCGCTGATGGCCTTGCCGCCCAACGCGCCGTCTTTTGCCAGCCGCTCGGCAAGCTTACGGCCGACCATCCCCGCGCCGCCGATGATGAGTATTTTCATGTGCACGTCCTTACCGTCAGCCGATCTCGCCAGAGTCGGTTGCAACAGTAGCGTAACCCTGGGCCATGGAACATATGAGAATCGTGTTCGCGCCGTGACGGCGACATAGGAACATCGAGCGTAAATAAGTGCGCCTGAAAACGTGAAAAGCTGGTCCGGTGTCCCCACCGAACCAGCTTTCCACGAGTTGCAGCCAACCCATAGGGTGCGCAGCTCTCCCCCCAAGAACCCCGGCCCTGCGGCGAACGAGCGCGCTGAGCAATTCGGATCTTGGTCTGATCACCGTGCCGGCCCCCCGACCGGGGCGATCATGTAGAAGACTATACGCGCTTTTGTCGCGGAGACGATTCGGACTTTAGGCTAATGCAACCCTGCCGCCAGAAGCCAGTTCGCCATCAACATTTCCCCAGACCGATTTTGATCTTCACCACATCCAACCCTTTGGGATCGATGTCGATCGCTTGTTTACACATCGTGTGGTCGACGGTCATGTCGGCCGAGAATGTCGGGCCTACAATGGACAGGACAAAGCCCTTGTCATTGACTTTGCCCGTGATGGCACCGTTGGCCGAGTAGGTTTTTTCCTCCCAGGTGCCGGTGACGCTGTCGCCGGCAATTTTCAGGTCTACGGCTGCCGAAATTGAATATCCCTGGCTGGCACAGCGCAAATTCTGGCGCACCTGTTCGACGCCGGGCCGGTAGGTCGCGACGCACTTCAATTGCTCCGTCGTCCCGTTGGTCCAAGTGACCGTGCCGACGCCGGACCAATATCCAGAAAATTCTTCGATTTTCACCGTCTTGATCTGCGCCGAAACGGTCCCGCCGATGCCCCCGGCGATACCGGTGAGGACACATGCCGACGCGATGCACAACGGACCGCCGACGCGCCGCAGAAACTTCATAGCTGACCCTCTCCCGACGGTACGACGGCGCGACCACCGCCGGATCCCTCGTCGCGTTGATGACGTCCAGTGTCGTCGATGTCCGTTGCTGTGCAAAATGGTTTCTCCGTGACGCGTTGCTTGAACTTACCGCAATGAGAGGGCAAATCGTCGATATGACCACAGATGGCACGCTTTTGCCGATGCACCGCGCGCTCGATGCGGCTGCCGCGGCGGCAGCGCGCGGCGAGGTGCCCGTCGGAGCTGTCGTGGTCGCACCCGACGGTGACATCCTTGCGGTGGCCGGCAATCGAACACGGGAACTGTCCGATCCGACCGCCCATGCCGAGATGCTGGCCATTCGAACCGCCGCATCCGCCGTCGGCCAGGAGCGACTTCAAGAGTGTGATCTCTACGTCACTTTAGAGCCCTGTGCCATGTGTGCGGCGGCGATATCGTTTGCGCGCATCCGAAGATTATATTTCGGCGCACTCGATCCGAAGGGTGGCGCTGTCGAAAGCGGTGTTCGCTTTTTCAACCAGCCGACGTGCCACCACGCGCCCGAGGTTTACGGGGGACTTGCCGAAAGCGAGGCGCGGCGGATGTTGCAGACGTTTTTTTCCGCGCGCCGCGGGCGCTGATGCGCAGGTCGGCTGCGGCTTTGATCGGCAGGATACCGTTGGCTGCAAAGAGACTTTCCAGTGCATCCCAGTCGCGGATCACAGTCCGATAGATCCAACGATAGCCGTACATCGTGTCGGCAAGCGCAAAAGCGCGCTGACGCCCGATGAATTCCGACGTGACGGCCAGTTCGAGCCAGCACACCACGAGATGCACGTACGTTTGCTCGTAGTTGCGCGCGCCCTCCGGCAGGCGCGTGGGCGCATCCGGATAACGCCGCACCAGTTCATCGAAGAAGGGCGCCACGGGATCGTGATCGTGGCCACCGAGTTCGTACAGGTACCAGTGCATCTGCTCATGCAGATAGGTCGCGAGCAATTGATCTTCGGTTTCGGTGAAGCGCGTTCCGAGAGTGAGGATTGGATGCGAGAACGTCGCCCCGGCCGGCACGATGCGCACAAAGTGGGTGTATTCGTAGCGAGCGAGATCATGACGCGTGCGCAAGGCCGAGAGCCACAGCCGCACGCGCTCGGCCTCACGCGCCGCCGGCTCGAGATCGATATCGAGCCGAAAAGAGGCAGCGTCGGGCAATCCGGTCGGTTTACGCGGAGAACGGGGCAAGTCGACATCGTCCCAAGAGATGACCGCGTTTCGCATCGCCGCAACAAAAGCGACAGCCACGCGAGGCGAGGCTGGGGAAAACGCGTGCCATGGTATCGGCAAAATTAGCTGTCCGAGCGTGAGATCGGACGTGAGTTCGATCACTTTCCAGGGCAGCATTCGTGTTTTAAAGTTGCCGTGGCGGGAAATGCGCAGAAATACGCCCCGCCCGACGTCTTGTCAGACCTCTCAAACGCACCAGGAGATTCCGACAATGTCCTCTCCCGCCCCTGATTTCACCGCCATCAAACAGAAGCAACGCGCGACGTGGTCCGCCGGCGACTATGCCGTCGTCGGCACGACGCTTCAGATCGTTGGAGAACGGATCTGCGAAGCCGTCGACTTGGCAGCCGGCGAACGCGTGCTCGACGTCGCCGCCGGCAACGGCAACGCCACGCTCGCAGCAGCGCGCCGGTTCGGCATCGTCACATCGACCGATTATGTCGACACGCTCTTGGATCGCGCCAAAGAACGTGCAGATGCCGAACGATTGCAAGTCACTTTCCAGACGGCGGATGCCGAGGCTTTGCCGTTCACCGATGGGCAGTTCGACGTCGTTCTATCGACGTTCGGGGTCATGTTCACGCCCGATCAGGACAAGGCTGCATCAGAACTGCTCCGCGTCGTGCGCAAGGGCGGTCGACTAGGCCTCGCCAATTGGACACCAGACGGGTTCATCGGCCAGCTTTTCAAGACGATTGGCCAGCACGTCGCCCCGCCTGTGGGCCTGAAATCGCCCGCCGCCTGGGGAACGCAAGTCCGACTGAACGAGCTTTTCGCTGGCCACAAAATAACCGCGACCCCGCAGACCTTCAACTTCCGCTACCGGTCGACGGCTCATTGGCTCGAGGTCTTCAAAGCCTATTACGGCCCGACCAATCGCGCTTTCGCTTCCCTCGAGCAACCCAAGCAGGCGGCGCTCGAAGCCGACATCCGCGCGCTGCTCGAACGACTGAACCGCGGCGCCGGCTCGCTTATCGTCCCAAGCACCTATCTCGAAGTCGTCGTCGAGAAAGCATAGGGCAGCTCAGCGCCACTTAAGAAGGCGGTTTTCGAGTGCCGTCATGCCGATCGTGATGCTTACCCCGATGGCTGCGAGCATGAAGATGATGCCGAACACGCCGTTGGTCTTGAAGCTGGCGCCATACAGGGCGAGCACCTGTCCGATGCCGTGATCGGAGGCAAAGATCTCACCACCGATCACCCCGAGCAAAGAAAAGATCAGGCCGAGGCGCAAGCCGTTGAAGATCACCGGCACGGCACTCGGCAGAACGAACTTGTGAAAGATCTGCGATTCACTTGCGCCGAGCGTGCGCGCAAGCGTGATGTGGTCGGGATTGACACCCCGACCGCCGGCGACGGTATTGGTCAGGACGACGAAGAACGTCAGGGTAAAGCCGAGTGCGATCTTCGAGCCCATGCCGAGCCCGAACCAGATCAGGAACAGCGGCGCAAGGGCAATGCGTGGCATGGCGTTCAGGGCCAGCATGATGGGGTTCATCATGGCGTCGATATTCGGGCGCGTCACGAACAGCATACCGACGAGAATGCCGGCGACGCTGCCGAT
>JANOAW010000224.1:0-3605 GCA_031411355.1 Hyphomicrobiaceae bacterium
GCGTCCCCCCCGGCAACCAGCAGCAACGGATCGAGATTTCCCTGCACCACCGTCTTGCCACCAAGCGTGCGCCGGATGTCATCGAGCGACATCGCGGTATCGCAGCTGATGCCGTTCACACCCGTCGCCTCGGCATAGCCAAATGACGAGGGCCCAGCACCCCGCGGAAAGCCAAGAATCGGTATCTTTGCATGCCGAGCCCGCACACCCTCGACGATTGCCTTGGTTGGAGCCACGACCCATCGCGCGAATTCGTGCTCCGATAAGCTCCCGGCCCACGTGTCAAAAATCTGCAACGCGTCCGCGCCGGCCTCCACCTGCAAGTTTAGATAAGCGATGGACGCCTCCACCAGCACGTCGATGAGGCGTTGAAAGCCCGCAGGATCTCGATACGCCCAAAGCCGTGCCGCCGCCTGGTCCTTGGTGCCCTTTCCCGCCACCATGTACGTGGCGACCGTCCAAGGCGCGCCACAAAACCCGATCAGGGCCGTTTCGTCCGGCAGCCCGTGCCGTAACCGGTCGACCGTCTCAGCGACGATGGCAAACTTCGTGTGGGCAGCGGCAGGTTTCAAAATCGCCAAGCCCTCAGCCGACTGGATGGCGTCGAGTTGCGGGCCTTCGCCTTCGACAAACCGCACTGGCTGTCCGAGTGCATCGGGAACCACGAGAATATCGGAAAACAGGATCGCTGCATCGAAGCCGTACCGCCGGATCGGCTGCAGGGTCACCTCGGCGGCCAAAACCGGATTATAGCACAGGTCGAGAAAGCTTCCGGCCGTCGCACGCACTTTTCGGTACTCCGGCAAATATCGTCCTGCCTGGCGCATGAACCAAACCGGCGGAGGCGACAACGCCACGCCGTCAAAGACCTGAAGAAACCGTCGCATGTCGTCTCCGGGGCCAGTGGCGGGTCCGCCATGCGCTTCACTCCCGCACAGCTCTTCTCTTCTTAAGGCATCTTTAATGAAGATTACTATTAAGACTCTTAGGGCGTGCAAAGCGGGCACAAGATCGATCCCCGCGTTGTCCACCGTCGGCTCAGGCCGCAGTCTCACGACCAGCATCTAGTGCGTGCTCGGGCCGCTCAGGCACAAGCCGGCTTCCTACATGTGGCATCAGTCACTTGCGGCCCATCAAACTGCCGCCTCACCTGAATAACATGTGGATTGACGTGAACGCCTCGTGCATTCGGAGCGCAGGAAAAGTGTCGCGCTGCCTGCGACATATCGCACTGAGCCGCGAGCGAATCGTGGACAACTTTGTGGACACACCTGTGGACGGCAGTGGGGGATCGTCCATTCGCTCCCGGCCCGTGTATAACTACCGGACTTGTCCACACGTCCATCCACAAGCCGAAGCCGCTCGTTCGAGCGTCCCGGAGTTCCGGCAGTTGGCCACACAAGGCAGTCGCATCATGGGCAACGTACTGCCGAGCTACTTTCATCTCCACCTCATCTCGGATTCCACCGGCGAGACACTGACCACCATCGCCAAGGCTGCGTCGGTCCAATACGCGCAGGTGCGACCGATCGAACATGTGCACCCGTTGATCCGCAACAAGCGGCAGCTGGCGCGGGTTTTGACCGAGATCGAACAGGCTCCCGGCATCGTATTGTACACGGTCGTCAATCAGGAGCTTGTCGAGGAGATCGAGGTGCGGTGTCGCGCGTTGAAGGTTCCAGCGCTGCATGTCCTGAAGCCGATCATGTCGGTGTTCGAGGCCTATCTCGGCGCCCCACAGACGCCCATCGTCGCCGGCCAGCATGTCGTTGACGCCGACTATTTCCGCCGCATCGACGCGTTGAATTTTTCCATGAGCCACGACGACGGCAAATTGCCGGAGGACCTTAATCAGGCCGATATTATCATCCTCGGCATTTCCCGCACCTCCAAGACCCCCACCTCGATCTACTTGGCGCAAAAGGGATATAAAACATCCAATGTGCCGCTCGTTCCGGGCATTGCCCCGCCCGCAGTCCTGTCGCAGAAGCATACAGCGTTCGTGGTCGGCTTGATCGCCAGTGCCGAGCGTATCGCCGACATCCGCCGGCACCGCGTCTCGATGATGTCGAAACACAATATGGACTCGTACACAGACCGTCAGTTGATTGCGGCCGAGTTGGCCGAGTCCAAGCGCTTGTTCGCACAGAATGGCTGGCCGATGATTGACGTCACACGGAGATCTGTCGAAGAGACCGCGGCCCAGATCATCAAGCTCCTGCAGGATCGTGATGCGGCCGACCAGGAACAACGGGAGACGGGCGATGGCTGAACCGATCGATCTGGTGCTGGCGTCGGCGAGCCGCTACCGCCGTGACATGCTGCAGCGCGCTGGGATTATATTCCGCGTGGTACCATCCGACGTCGACGAAGACCGGATAAAAAAAGCCTTGCTTGACGAAGATCCTGACCTGGATGCGACAGTTCTGGCCGAGCACCTGGCTCGGGAAAAGGCACTTGACGTCAGTCGCAGGTGCCTTGGGTCTGTCGTCATCGGTGCTGATCAGGTTCTGGTTTGTGGCGGAGAAATATTCTCCAAACCCCCGCACGTGGAGGCCGCGCGCGTGCAGCTCCTCGCTTTGCGAGGTCTGACGCATGCCCTGCCGACTGCCGTGATCGTCGCTCGCGACGGAGAAATATTATGGTCCCACGTCGCCGAACCACAATTGTCCATGCGCAATTTTTCTGACCAGTTCCTTGATTCGTACTTGCTGCATGAGGCTGCGGCAGTGTGCTCAACGGTCGGCGCGTATCAGTTCGAAGGCCGGGGCGCACAGTTGTTTGACGCCATGGAAGGTGACATGTTTTCAGTCGTCGGTCTGCCGTTGTTGCCGCTTCTTGATGCGTTGCGGCGCATCGGCGCCATCGCGACATGAGCCGACCATCTGCGCCACGGCCCTTGGGAGAAGGCGGAAATACACATGCTTTTGATTGGTCTGACTGGTTCGATTGGCATGGGTAAATCCACCGTCGCTCGCCGCTGCCTCGCGCTAGGGGTGCCCGTGATCGACGCCGACGCCCTTGTCCACGAACTCTATGCTGGTCCAGCCGTCGGGCCGATCGAAGCAGCCTTTCCAGGCACGACGACGAACGGCCGGGTCGATCGGGGATTGCTGGCTGCTGCACTGATGCGCGAGCCGGCCCGGTTCACGCAGTTAGAGCACATTATTCACCCCTTGGTGGTTAAGGAGGAAAAATATCGCCTCGCGGCCGTCGCGGCGTCCGGTGGTCCACTTGCGGTCTTGGAAGTTCCCTTGTTGTTCGAGACCGGCGGAGAAAAACGTGTCGACGTAACTATTGTCGTAAGTGCGCCTCCCGACGTCCAGCGCCGCCGGGTCCTCGCCCGTCCGGGCATGACGGAGGAAAAGTTCGAACAGATTTTGAAGCGTCAAATGCCGGATGCGGACAAGCGCCGTCTCGCGTCTTTTGTTGTGGATACCGGCACATGTCTCTCGGCGACCCACGCTGAAATCGATAGCATCATCGCGGCTTTGCAAGCGCGTCCGGAGCCGGGCACGGCATACGAGGCGTTCTGGATGTGAATGACGCGAGGGGCGGGGGCGCATGCGCGAGATCGTTTTGGATACCGAGACCACGGGTCTCGA
>JANOAW010000225.1:0-2979 GCA_031411355.1 Hyphomicrobiaceae bacterium
GTAGAAGGCTTTCTCTTCCTCCTCGGCCGCAGCGCGGATCTTCGCTTTCACCGACCGATCCGAGATGCACACGAACGTCCACGGCTGTTGATTGGCGCCGGACGGCGCTGTTCCGGCCGTCGCAACAGCCGCCTCGATAACGGCGCGTGGCACCGGGCGGTCTGAATAGTCGCGCACGGTTCTGCGACGGCGCATGAAAGCCAGATAAGCATCGGCGCGAGCCGCCATCTCGGCCGGCAGCCGGCCTTCGAAAGACAAGTCGTGATATGTCGCCTGGTGTCGCGTCGTCGTCATGAGGTCTTGACCCGTCGAAGGGTTAACTTGCATGCGTGTGGCGTGATTCTAGCATGCTTCGGCGACGCCGCGAATGGCAGCCGATCTCGACAGCACGTTCGGAGATGCAAAGCGCATGACCCGCCGCTACTTCGGAACCGACGGCATTCGTGGCCTCGCCAACACGCACCCGATGACGGCCGAGATCGCCATGAAGGCCGGTATGGCGGCCGGCCGTTTGTTCACGACCAAGCCACCTCATCGGGTCGTGATCGGCAAGGACACGCGTCTGTCCGGCTACATGATTGAGAACGCGCTGACCTCCGGCTTTACAGCCGTCGGCATGGACGTATTCCTGCTCGGGCCGATGCCGACACCCGCCGTCGCCATGTTGACCAAATCGCTGCGGGCTGATCTCGGCGTGATGATTTCAGCCTCCCACAACCCCTACCACGACAACGGCATCAAATTCTTCGACCCCGACGGCTATAAGCTCTCCGACGAGATGGAACTCGAGATGGAGCGGATGATCGATTTGCCGGTAGCGCAGATGATGATCGGTGCCGAGCACATCGGGCGCGCCAAGCGCATCGACAGCGCGCAGGAACGCTACGTCGAGTTCGCCAAACGCACGCTGCCAAAGAACATCCGTCTCGACGGCATGCGCATCGTGGTCGACTGCGCCAACGGTGCCGGATACGAGGTCGCCCCTGACGCCCTGTGGGAGCTGGGGGCGGAAGTCATCAAGATCGGTGTCGAGCCGAACGGCCGCAACATCAACTTGAAGTGCGGCTCTACGCATCCCCAGGCGCTATGCGAAAAAGTCCGCGAGGTGCGCGCCGACATCGGCATTGCCCTCGACGGTGATGCCGACCGCGTCTGCATCGTCGACGAACAAGGCCGCATCATCGACGGCGACCAGATCATGGCCGTGATCGCCGAGAGCTGGCACAAGCGCGGCCAATTGGCGGCCGGCGGCATCGTGGCCACCATCATGTCGAACCTTGGCTTGGAACTTTACCTCAAGGACCTCGGCCTGACCTTGGCGCGCACCAACGTCGGCGACCGGCACGTGGTCGAACACATGCGCCGGCACGGATTCAACGTCGGCGGCGAACAGTCTGGCCACATCGTCATGTCCGACTACGTGACCACGGGAGATGGCCTCGTTTCGGCCTTGCAGGTGTTGGCCGTGGTCGTCGCCACCGGTAAGCCCGTGAGCCAAGTGTGCGGCCGCTTCAAACCGTTCCCGCAGTTGTTGCGCAACGTGCGCTATTCCGGTGGCAAGCCGCTCGAAAAGGAAGCCGTTAGAAAAGCCATCGAAGGCGGCAAAATCAAGCTCGGTGACAAGGGCCGCCTCGTCATCCGCCCATCCGGCACCGAACCTGTCATCCGCGTCATGGCCGAGGGCCAGAACGAGGACCTGGTGCGCCAGGTGGTCGGCGACATCGTCGACGCCGTCGAAAAAGCAGCGGCTTGAGTATCGCGAACCGCGTCGGACATCGGAACTTTCGGCATGCACCCTCTCGACACCGCGACCACGCTTCGTGCCATCGCCCCGGGCCGGCTGACCGGCACGACCAGTGACGCCTATTGGAATTTCGCCGGCCCGTTTGGCGGCTACACGGCGGCCCTTTTGATGCGGGCCGTCATGGACGATCCGCGCCGTCTCGGGCCGCCGGTGGCACAGACGATCAATTATTGCGGTGCCATGACCAAAGGCGCGTTCGAGATCGTCGTCACTTTGGCGCGCTCGGGCAAGGCCACGCAGCACTGGTCGTTGGAGTTGCATCAGGATGGCGCGGTCGCGGCCACCGGTTCGATCATCTGTGCCAACCGTCGTGAAACCTTCGCCCACGTGGTGGCGACACGCCCGACAGCGCCCCCGCCAGTTGACGTGCCCCGGCTCACGCCGGACGGTCGCTTGCCGTGGTTGTCGAGCTACGATTTCCGTTTCGTCGAAGGTGGGCCCGGACGAGTGTTCGGAAACGACGCACCGACGGCGGATGGCCTCGGTCCCTCGCGCACGATGTTGTGGCTCAAGGACGCGCCCGATCGGCCGCTCGACTTCGTGTCGCTATCGGCCCTGTGTGACTGCTTCATCCTGAGGCTCGTGCAGATGCGCGGCACGATGGTGCCCATGAGCACAGTGTCAATGACCAGCTACTTCCACGCCATGCCGGGCGAATTGTCGAGCCAAGGTACGGCGCATCTGCTCGGTATCGCCGACGCCAAGCGCTTCGCCGCCAACTTTCACGACCAGAGCATGGAGCTGTGGGCGTCCGACGGTACGCTGCTGGCGAGCGGCGTCCAGACCGTCTGGTACAAAGAGTGAGCTGCCGGCATTAACCATCGCCCGAGATCGCCGCGAATTGTCTTAGCCGGACAGGGCTCGTCCTCTTAAAACAGATCACCGTCGATGAGACGGGCACGGAAGGTGCATCGGCGTCCGCCATGCACCTTTTGTTAACCGCAATCAGCCCTTTCCGGATCGTCGTCGTGCGTCGTCATGTGCGTTCGAGCGTGGTCGCGGCGTGTCTCACGGCCGTAACTCTCGCCGCCTGCAAACAGGATGTCCAGTTCACGCGCACGCCCTTCGCAGGCGTGACCGAACTCGATTCGCGCGCCGGCGAGACGACGGTATTTCTCGGCATTCCCATCGACGTTACGTCCGTGATCGCCATCGCGGAGCGTTCGCTCGCCGGC
>JANOAW010000226.1:0-10148 GCA_031411355.1 Hyphomicrobiaceae bacterium
CCATCGCTGCGGCGATGGCACCAAGGCCCGATCCAGCACCCAGATCGAGCACGCTCTTGCCGGCGACCAGCGTGGGGATGTCCAAGATATAGCGCGCGAGGCCCTGGCCGCCCGGCCACGCGAACGCCCAATACGGCTGGCTGCCCCTCGACCCATCGAGGAGCGCTTCGGCGGCAACGAAGATCGCGCGTGCATCGTGGGCGAGATGCAGATCGATCTCGGGTACGAGCGCGGTCGCACCAACGGTGGTCTCTTGCTTGATGAACCGGACGAGGTCGCCGGCGCGCAGTTTGCGACGTGCTGTTGATTGCGAGGATGTGGCTGTCATGAAGCTCAGCCATCATTGGAATGCGGCGGATATCGGGTCAGGTCCGCAGTGGCGACCAGGCCGGATCCGAACCGAACGCAGGCGTCGGAACGTTGCGCTCGTTCTGACCCGTGACGTCGACCGAAAACAATTTCGGACCTGGGTTTGCGCCCTGCCCTTCCCGAAAGAACATCAGAACGCGTCCATTCGGGGCCCACGTCGGTCCCTCGTTGTGGAAGCCTGACGACAATATGCGCTCACCCGAACCATCGGGCTTCAGCACGCCGATCAGGAACTGCCCGCCTGCCTGCTTGGTGAAGGCGATGTAGTCGCCGCGCGGGGACCAGACCGGTGTCGAATATCGACCCTCGCCCCGGCTCAGCCTGACGGTGCCGCCGCCACGCAATTGCAGAATGTAAAGTTGCTGCGTGCCCTCGCGATCGCTTTCGAACACGATGGCCTCGCCGTTGGGCGCATAACTGGCACTCGTGTCGATGTTCTGGGGCTGGGTGATGCGACGCATCTGGCGAGAGCGCAGGTCCATCTCGATCAGGCTGCCGGTCGCGCCCTCAGTCACCGTGAAGATCAAACGCTGACCGTCGGCCGAGAAGCGCGCGCCATAGCTTTGGCCCGGCACCGGCACCGGTTCGCGTTGGCCAGTTTCCGTGTTCATGAGGAACACGCGGGGTTGCTCGCCTTCGTATTGCAGATAGCAGATCTCGGCATTCGTCGGATTGAAGCGCGGCGTAATCGCGAGCGACCGACCATCCGTCAACGGCTTCATGCCGAACCCGTCCTGGTCCATGATCGCCAGGCGTTTGATGCGTTTCTGCTTTGGCCCGGTTTCGTCGACGAACACGATCTGCGTGTCGAAATAGCCTTTGTCCTGCAACATGCGCTCGTAAAAGCGATCCGATACCTGATGGCCGAGCCGGCGCACGGCTTGCTGTGCAATGCGAAAACCGCCGCCGTTGTCGATCTGGCGGCCGAGTACGATATCCCAGAACCGATAGTCGATCTGCACCCGCCCGTCCTGGCGATGCACCCGCGCGACAATCAAAGCCTCGGCGCCGATGCGCTGCCAACTCGGGTAGTGTGGCGTTTGATTGATGTCCCGGATCTGTTCGATATAGGCTGCGGGATCGACGACCTTGAAATATCCGCACGTGTGCAGATTGTTGGCGACGATCTGTGTCAGCTGTTGAGCCAGCTGCGGGTCGTCACTGAGAAACATTGGAATTGCGATGGGGCGAGCTTTGACCTCGGATTCATCCACCGTGACGCGCAAACGCGGTCCGGGTGCTTGTGCGCCCGGTGCTTGTGCGAATACGGACCCTGCCACGCAGGTGCCTATGGTCGCTGCGGCTGTCGCACTCAAGAAATCTCGGCGAGTCGAGCTGGTCATATCTGGCGTCCGCGGGTTGGACGAGTTCTGGCGTACCAACGCCGTACATCGACCCGAACCATAGCGGATTCATGGCGACCGTGCACCTGTCGGCATTTATGCCAGGCCAGTATGGCAACGCATCGGTACTGACTTCAGCGGGTGGTCGATATGCGTCGGTCGACATTGACGTTAACGTCAACCTGCGGCATGTTCGATCATGGGCTCGAACAGCAAAGAACTCTCCATTCTTGCGGACGACGGCTATCCTCTCGCGGCGACGTTGGCCAATCCCGACGCGACTGGACCCTTGACCGTCATCGCACCCGCGACCGCTGTGCCGGCGCGGTATTACGCGCGCTTCCAACAATTTGTCGCGGCGTCCGGCCGGCCGACTCTGACGTTCGACTATCGGGGCCAGGGACGCTCCGCGCCGGATGACTTGCGAGGCTTCCCTGGCCGGTTCCGGGATTGGGGCGTCCTGGACATACCTGGCATCATCGCCTGGAGCGCGTTGTCGTATCCGGATCGCCCCCTGCATTGGGTCGGACACAGTTACGGAGGATTTGTGACCGGCCTTGCGCATAACAATGCCCGCATCGATCGACTGTTCGCCTTCGCGTCGATGACGGCCGACATGCGCTTGATGAATTTGCGCACTCGGATGACCACGTGGCCGCAATTTTTTGTCGGCACAGTGATCGCGCGGACGATGGGATATTTGCCGGCGGGCCTGGTCGGGACAGAAGCGCTGCCGAAACACGTTATGTTGGAATGGTATCGCTTCTGCACCACGCGGGATTTCATCTTCGGTGTTCCGGATCTGCCGGAAATTCGGCATTTTGCCACGCTGCGCGCGCCCGTGCGCCTCGCCTATGCCGAGGATGACGGTTGGGTGTCGCGCGCCGGTGTCGAGGATTTGCTGGCTCGCATGTCGATCGATCCTGACCGCTCGACGTGGTCGATTTCGAAACACGACGCCGCTAACAAGCCGGTCGGGCACATGGGCTTTTTTCGGCACACGTTTGCTCAGTCGCTGTGGCCAAAAGCGCTGGCGTGGCTCGATGCGCCGTGAGGCAAGGCTCAGAGTGACGTAAGTTCAGGGACGGCATCAGCGCGACCGTAGGTGCGCCAGGACGAAGATGTTCATGCCGAGATGGCGATGCGCGACCAGTGCATAAGCCGTCGCGGCGAAGACCAGTGTCACGGCGTTGGCGATGGCAGCGCCGAGCATGCCGAATGACGGGATCAACACCAGACATATCGCGATGTCGATTAGTGCCGCCGACACCGCTACCATGGCCACAGCGCGTTGTTGTCCAAGCATGTTGAGCAGGAACTCTGCCGGTCCGACCGAGGCGCGCGCTAGAAAGCCAATCACCAGAATCGCCATGACCGGATAAGCGGATGTGAATTCCGGTGAGAACAGCCACAGGAGCGGCCGACCGAGGGCCAGCAACACAATGGCAGCCGCCAATGACGGCAAGAACGTCCAACGAATGCCATCGCTGACCGCGCGCGCGAGGCCGGCATTATCGCCACGGGCCTTGAGCGCTGAGAAACGATGCGCTGCGGCGCTGCCGACGGCGTAGTGGACGAACATCACCAGAGCCATGGTCTTGGCGGCCGCGAAATACATACCGACCTCGGCGGCAGGGCGGTGCGTCGCCAGGATGAGTACGTCGACATTCTGCATGACCAGCTCGGCGCCATAGATGACCAGCAACGGCAGCGAGATCGAGAACCAGGTTTTGACCGCATACTGTCGCTTCAGCTTCGGCACCTCGGCTGCGAGGCGTCGTTCGATGAGTCCGGTTTGGATGAGCGCTGCGCCGAAGGTCGCCGCGATTGCGACGCCTGCCGCCGTTACGGCACACATGGTGGCGCCCAGTTCGTGAGCGACGATCATGCCGATCAGCAACAGTGTTGGACGCACGATGTAGGGTGGCACGAGGGCGACTGCCATCCATCCGCGGCCGCGACCGATGCCGTCCTGCAGATCGGTCAACGCGTACAGCGGCACGCAGGCCAGCGCCAGCATGACGGCATCAGCGGTTTGCGGATTGATGCGGGCGCCGAGCAGGTGCACCGTCGCGAGGCCGACGATTGCCACTAAACCGCCGATGCCGATCGCCGTCAGCCGACCCACTCGGACCAAGCCGCGCAAAAGCGCCCACTGCTTGGTTTCGGCATACTCGGGAAGCAGCCGGATCGTGGTCATCGACAATCCGAGATGAGACAGTCCGCCCAATACGAGGACCCATGTCCATGCCAGGACGTAGGCGCCGAATTCGGCAGCACCCATCCAGCGCGCCAGGATGATCTGCGACAGATACAACAAACCGGCACTGGCCACGCGGACCGAGAATGCCAGCAAGGCATTACGCTGCACCAAGGCCCGCTCGGAGCCGCCTGCGAAAAACGACCGTAACGATGCCATCGGCGACGATTGTACGTCGCCTGAGACGGTCGCGCCTTTGGCTGGCGTGGCCAGGGCGGATCGGGGCGGACTACGACGTGACATCGCTGCCTTCGGTCGAAACGGCTTGTGTCGGACTGCTCCGAACGCGGCCGCGTTGTGTTGCGATAGATTGCTCAGCTGACCATGCAAGTGCGCAGCCAAAAGCGAATACCGCCTTAACGGCTTGATCAATGCACCTGCGCCCGAACCTGGGAGCGACGACGCACACACTCGGCGACTCCGGCCCAAGCCCAGGAACGCCCCGCATCGCCTTTGAGGGCATGCATGGTTGAAAAGAAATCGGCGATTTCGGCCGCATGTTGCCCGTGTCGGCCTTCGAGGGTTTCGACCATGGCCTGAACGTCGGCGGGCGTGGGCGTCACGTCTTCTTCAGGATGCCAGGCGGAGGAGGAGGCGTTCATCGGCGGCTGTTCCAGGTTGGACATGACGTCCACCCGCAGCAAGATCGGCGCCAAGTCTCAAACACTGGTCTCAAAGGCTGGCGATCATGCCGCCATCGACCACCAATTCGGAGCCTGTACAATATGAGCTGTCGTCGGATGCGAAAAAGCGGATTGCGCGCGCGATCTCGTCTGGTTCGCCGAGCCGCTTCAGACAGGTGCGATCGACCAGGGCTTTTTCGAACATCGGGTTTTTCAGCGCGCGCTCGGTCAGGGCGGTTTTGACGTACCCAGGCGAGACGGTATTCACGCGGATGCCGAACGGCGCGTACTTGACGGCAAGACCTCGCGTCAGGGCGGCCACTGCCCCTTTCGTCGCCGAATACGCCACCGCCGGGCGCGTGCCGACCAGTCCGAGAATCGACGCGATGTTAATCAGCGAGCCGCGCTTCGACGCCGCCAGCATCTTGAACCCGTCGCGCGCGATGCGCACCACGCCGTCGAGATTGACTTCGCGTATGGCGACCCATTCGGCGTCGGTGAGATGCCGGAAATCGGCACGCACGGTCAGCCCGGCGTTGTTGACGAGTATGTCAAGTTTGCCATGCGTCGTCTCGACGGACTTGAACATTGCCGTCACGTCTTGTCCCCGCGTGACGTCGCAGACCACCGCGGTCGTCATGAAGCCGGCTGACACGATAGCGGCTGAGACGGCTGCGGCACGCTCTCCATCGCGGTCTGTGACATAGACGTGCGCGCCGTCACGCGCGAGTATCTCACAGGTCGCTTTACCAAGACCGCTGCCGGCGCCGGTCACGAGTGCGACGCGTCCAATGAGTGCCTGCATCGCGCTGCTCCGAGCCCAGTCATCAGCACCGCTTTAGCGGCGCATGTATGTCGCGAGCAAGCGCAGGTCTCACGGCTGGCCGAGAAAGCGCTGCATGATCGAGATCGTTTCGGCCGGTTGTTCCTCGGCTGGCGCGTGATCACACGCGTCCAGGACGGTCAGGCGCGCGTTCGGCAGCACACGTGCCAAGCGTTCTCCACTCGACAACGGTACCGTCGGATCGGCGCGACACCAGATCAACTGCACAGGTAGGTTCAGGCGGCGATACAATGGAATGGCGTCGCGGCCGTCATAGGTCGCCATGATGCGGGCCGTCGTGATCAGGGCATGGCGACCGCCGGGCTCATACAGGGGTTCTGCGTAGGCGATGGCGTCGCGATCGTCGACAGGGCGGGCGCCGGGTCGATTCGAATGCAAGGCCGCTCGCGCATTCAGCAACGGGGGCACCACCGCCAGCCCGATGTGCGGCAGCAGCGGCAACGACAATAAGACTTGCGAGCGCGGCAAAGGTTGGGGAAAAGCCGGAGCGTTCATCAGCACGAGGCGGCGAATGCGTCCGGGTTCCTGTCGTTGCAGTCGCAAGGCGGTCAACAATGCGACCGCGCCACCATAAGAATGACCGGCGAGTGTCACCTGGGTCAGGCGACGCTGCCGCATGAAATCCTCGATCAGTGCCGCTTGGTCCGACGGTGCGTACTCGAGATCAAACGGCTTTTCCGACGCTCCGAAACCTTTCAGATCAATGCTGATCACCCGATGCGTGCGGGCAAGCGGTCCAATAATGCGTCGAAACGAATATCCCGAGCCGCCCATGCCGTGAAGCAGGATCAATGGACGTCCGCGGCCATGTTCTTCGACATGCAGTCGGACCGGCGCTTGGCCCGGTGCGCTCAATGCGATGTCGTACGCCGTGCCCCCGTTGGCGAGCGTCGGCCCGCAAATCGACAGCAGCGCTGCTCCTGCAGCCGCAAGGCTCCACAGTATCCGTTTCACGCCTCACCTCGACGCAACCACACGCCCGCCGCAAAGGCAGATCCATCGAGCGCACCATAGCCGCCGGCTGGTTGGCAAATGGTAAACTGCCGTCTGGGGACGGCACGACCGCGCGAAATCCAATTTCTGCCGTATTGGCGTCGAAGCTCGGCCGCAAAAGGCATGCAAAACGTCAGAAGACTTCCTGGCCTGGCGCGGGAATGGCTTCGGCCCCAGCCCCCCCAAGCCCACCGGAACCATTTCGAGTGCCGGGCCGGGAAGCCGCTCACCGTCGGAGCGTTTCAGCGTCGAGGCCACCCATTCGGCAGACCTCGGCCCATTCTGCGGTCGTAACGGGCTGCACAGACAAACGCATCGATGTCACGAGCGCCATCTTGGCCAGTTTTTTGTTGGCCTTGACGTCGGCGAGCGAGACCGGTTTCGGCATGTCGCGCACCGCCACGACGTCCACACACTGCCAAGTTCCGGTCTCGTCATCGGCATCTGGGTGCACGAGCGTTTTCACGCGCACGATGCCGACAATCTCTTTGCCGATGTTGGAATGATAGAAAAAGCCGAGATCACCGATGTGCATGGCTCGCATATTGTTGCGTGCTGTATAATTGCGCACCCCCGTCCAAGGCTCGCCCTTGGCGCCGCGCGTTTTCTGCATCGCCCAGGAAAAGACATCCGGCTCCGACTTGAGCAGCCAGTACATGACTTGCCCCGGCGCCCGCGACGAGGTGGTGCTGGTTGAGACAGTGGCAGCCTTCGTTTTCTTCGCCATTTCAGCTCGTTACTCCTCTCGCAAGTCGCCCAATCTGACTCATTCCGTCTCATTCGAAGTCACCCAGCCCGTGTGATGAGCGTGTCATGACGAGGTCCGACTTGAGCCGCTATCATACGGATGGAGTGCCGACATGAAGAAAATATCGTTATCTTCCAATGATTTGTCTATCTGCGCTCTGCAGTGCCCTCAGCATTAGGCCCGTGTGATAGTCAATGTCCTCGGTCGCGGCAACGATGGCCTCAGGCTGTTCGTCTAACGCAGCGGCACCAAACGTTGATACGTCCGCGCGCGTGTCAACCTCTGAGCGGGTTCGAAGGCGTTGCCCCTTCCCCGGACGCGATGGAAATGACATGGGTCGACGTCGACCCCTGACGAGGCCATATGATGCGATCCACTGCCATCATCACGCGTCGCGTCGCCCTGGCCGCGCTCACGATCGGCGTGGCGCGTCCAAGTTTCGCGCAGGCGCGCGCGAGTTTCAAAATCGGCGATATCGGCGTGCGCGTATTCGACGACGGCCATATGATGGTGCCACGCGATCGGATCGCGTCAGTTGACGCCGACGAGACGCGCCTTTCGGCCGAACTGACCCCGCGCGGGGCCGTGGAGCCGCCGACGCACGTCCGCTTTTCATTGAACGTGACGTTGCTCGAGATCGACGGCAAGCGCGTGCTGATCGATGCCGGTGCGGGCGGCACCTGGGTGCCGGACGGTGGCAAGCTCGGCGATGCCTTGCAAGCGGCCGGCATCGATGCGGCGTCGATCGATCACGTCGTGCTGACCCATGCGCATCCCGATCATCTGTGGGGTGTGATCGACGATTTCGACGGTTCCCTGCGATTCCCGAATGCCGCCTACACGATACCAAATGGCGAATTCGAGTTCTGGATGTCCCCCACCGCGCCGGAAGCCGCCCGCGCCGACGCCGGCGTCATTGCCGGCGCGCGGCGTGTATTGAGGCGCATCGAAGCCAAGCTCACGCGCGCCGCCAATGACGCCCAGGTGCTGCCGGGTGTCGCCTATCTCGATGCGGCCGGCCACACGCCCGGCCAATGTGCCGTGCTCGTACAATCGGGCGGCCAGAAGCTGCTGATCGCCACCGACACGTTGTTTCATCCTATCGTTTCGGTTGCGCATCCGACGTGGCGCCCGGCGCAGGATATGGACGGCGACGTGGCGGTCGCCTCACGTCTGCGGCTCCTCGACATCGCCGCGACCGAGCACGCGCGTGTGCTCGCCTATCACATCGCCGATCTCTCGGGCAGCATCGTCAAGGCGGGCAACGGTTATCTCTGGCTCGGGCAACCCTGACATGGCGGACGATCCTCGGCTCGACTATCACATCATTTCGGACACGCAGCGCACATTGCTTGACGCACTGTGTCGTCGCGTTCTCGCCGGATCGGCAGAGTTTCCGCTTTCAGTGGTGGTCGAACACTGGCAGATAGCAAGCGGACGTCACACATATTGCCCCTGTTTCCAGTATCGCGCGACCGATTGGCTGATCGATATCATGGGCGGCTCCGTCAGCATTTATCGGGATCACGAGCGCGTACCGAAATCGACGGGATTGATCGCCAGAATGATCGACGTGCTACACGACGGCTCGACGCTGATCGACAGACAAGACTTCAAGACCGACGCCGCCTATCTCGCGGCGGCCACCGCGGCGATCGACAAAGCCATCACGCCCGCATAAAGGCGCCATCAGAGGCCCATCCGAACTCCGTCACACGATCCCATGCCGACACCCGCTGACATCGTTTCCGACCTCGACCGACGCGCTGCGCGTTTGGAGACGCCGTGCGGCGCAGGAACGCTGGCTTGGCGCATATGGGGCGCGGGCGAGCCGCTGCTGCTGTTGCACGGTGGGTCGGGTTCGTGGATGCACTGGATCAAGACCATTCCCGTGTTCATGGATCGCTACCAGGTCGTCGTGCCGGATCTGCCCGGGCTCGGCGACAGTGCGATGCCGGGAGAGCCGTTGACGCCCGCCACGTGCGCAGCCGTCGTTGCAGCCGGCATCCGCTCCGTTCTCGGCGCGCGCCGGCCACATATGGTGTGTTTCTCGTTCGGATGTCATGTCGGCACGTTGGCTGCGGCCGAACTCGGTGCGCAGGTGCGTTCACTGACACTGTCAGGGTCGGCCGCATTGGGCTTGCCCCACGGCCGCGGAGATTTCGCCAAGGAGCATTCACGCATGACGCCGGCCGAGCGCGCCGAGGTGCACCGCGCCAACCTGCACATCCTGATGATCGCAGATGCAGCCCGCATCGACGACCTCGCTTTGCATATCCAGGCGGAAAACATCGCCAAGTCACGTTTTCGCTCGCGCCCATTTGCCACCACCGACGATATCAAGCGCACGCTGCCGCGGATCGAGGTGCCGGTCGGCGCCGTTTGGGGCGAGCACGATCAGATCTGCAAAGTCGGCGGCGCCGAAAGCCGCTTGGCCGCCATCCGCGAAAGTCATCCCGATCTCGTAGCCCGCATCGTCAGCGATGCCGGCCATTGGGCCATGTACGAACAGGCGGTAGCCTTCAATGCCGCACTCGCCGATGTCATCAATGCGCTGGAGCGACACGCGGCTTGATCGACGACCGCCAGTGTCATCGGCGGCCGCGCGTCCTGTCCCCCCATCAAACCAATCGAACCTCGGTCCTCGCTCGAATTTTAGCTCTTTTGCACGTGGTTCGGGTCCATCCAGAATGGTTCCCACGTATGGCCGTCGAGATCCTCGAAGGTATGCTGAACCATGAAGCCATAGTCGGCCTTGGCCTTAGGCTCTCGACCACCGGCCTCAACTGCTTTGAACGCCATTTTCTCGACGTCCGCCTTGCTTTCGAGCTGGATTGCGACCAGCACACCGGTCGTCTGGTGAGCGTCCGCCATCGGTTTGGTGGCGAAGCTTTTGAATTTCTCGTGCGTGAGCAGCATTGCGTAGTTGTGCTCGGATATGACCATGCAGGCAGCCGTGTCATCAGTG
>JANOAW010000227.1:0-3968 GCA_031411355.1 Hyphomicrobiaceae bacterium
GATCGTCGATGCCGACATCTTCAAATGGCGCCAGGAGCGGCGATCCGATCATCCGAGTGCCGTCGTCGCTTATGCGCAATTGCATTTCACAGACGCCGCCGGACGACAGCAGTTCGTGGCCTCGAGCGTCGGCATTCCAACAGACCCGGCAGCCCCCGCCCCGGCGCCCCTTCCCGATGGGCCTATTCGATTGCGCTATCGCAAATGGCCATTCCTCGCCCTCGAGGATGATCGCGGTGTGTGGTTTTCCGGACCGGTCATTCTGCTCGCGACCGCAATACTCGGGACGATGCTGAAACTGTTGTTCCGCTTTACGCCGCTCGCGTGGGTGATGGGGACGTGATGTCGACGATCATCCGCCCCGCCGTCACGACCGACCTGCTCGCGGTCCGAGCGCAACTCGTCGCCACGTGGCATGCGACATATGACCCGATCTATGGCGCCGAGATGGTGCGCGACATCACACGGCGGTGGCACTCGCTGACAGCGCTCGCTGAGCAACTCGGTGTGCCCGGCGGCGTTTTCCTGTTGGCCGAACGTGACGGTCGCGTCCTTGGTTCAAGTTATGCGCAGACCGACGGCTGCGTCGGAAAACTGTATCGGCTGTATATTCATCCGCAGGCACAGCATCGCGGCCTTGGACAACGCTTGCTGCGAGAAACGATGGCGCGCCTGCCGTCGGTCGTGAGCCACCGCCTGGAGGTCGAGCCGCGCAATCTCGCAGCCATCCGCTTCTACGAGCAAGCGGGCTTCGAGCGTCGCGGCGAAATTGCCGACCTCGGCCGTCCCGACGGCATCGCGGCCTACATCTACGAACGCGCAGCCTGATCGGGCGCTGGTACGACCCTCGCTTGCACCACAGAAAAAGGCCCCGAAAAGGGCCCTTCACTGATCGCGTGGTGAGGTTGGCTCGGGCGCAGGCTTTCCTCAGGCCGCCTTCTCGCCCTCATCGCCGGGATCGCGTAGGACGTAGCCGCGCCCCCAGACGGTTTCGATATAGTGCTTGCCACCGGTCGCCGCCTGCAATTTCTTGCGCAGTTTGCAGATAAAGACGTCGATGATTTTCAATTCCGGCTCGTCCATGCCGCCATACAGGTGATTGAGGAACATTTCCTTGGTCAAGGTCGTGCCTTTGCGGAGCGAAAGCAGCTCCAGCATCTGATATTCCTTGCCCGTGAGATGGACGCGCTGCTGATGCACCTCGACGGTCTTGGTATCGAGATTGACACGCAGATCACCGGTTTCGATGACCGATTGCGCATGCCCTTTCGAGCGCCGGACGATGGCGTGGATGCGCGCGACGAGCTCGTCCTTGTGGAACGGCTTGGTCATATAATCGTCGGCGCCAAACCCTAGTCCGCGCACCTTATCTTCGATGCCGGCGAGGCCCGACAGGATCAGAATGGGCGTCTGCACCTTTGAAATGCGCAGCGTCTTGAGAACCTCGTAACCGCTCATATCGGGCAAGTTCAGATCGAGCAGAATGATGTCGTAATCATAGAGCTTACCGAGATCGACGCCTTCTTCTCCGAGATCGGTCGTGTAGATATTGAAGCCCTCGGATTGCAGCATCAATTCGATGCTCTGCGCCGTCGCGTTGTCGTCTTCGATCAATAGTACCCGCATGTTCGTCCTCTCTGCCGGCCCGCCAAGGACCGACTGCCCCATTTTTGCCCCAACACCGAACGCTCGACTGACGCCTCATCACTTTCTGAGACGTTAACGGGTAGAAGTTAACAAATCCTAATTGTTCGTTGCCGATCGTCCGGGAACGACAGTACGCGGGCGCCGATAGGCGGCGGACATAGGCGACGGGCGCGTCGGGCACGCAAATGCCGACGTCGCCCTGCCATGTTGTCTCTGAAACCGGCCTCGTATCGACACCTTGCCGTAATCGAACGAGGCCGGCTGAATATGGTTAACTGATTTGGTGGCGGTCCCGAAAGCAAAATCTCGCCACGAATCGCTCGATCGCGCGCCGCGCGAAGGCCAGTTGCTTAACCGCAACGTAAAGGCTTAGATGGTAAGGTTATCGATGAGTTGGCCCGCCGGATGAGGCCCACAAGCCGAAGCATGCCGATCAGCTTGGCATGGAAGTTGAGTATTCCGAAGAGTTCGTAGTGCGTTAAGGGTAAGACCATGAAAGCGCGTGACTCGACACTGCGACTGAAGCGTTTCGACGTTACGGAACGCGCACGCAAAGCCGCCGACATGGAAATCATGGTCCGCGATTTCGAACAGATGATCGTCGATCTCGGTCGCCAGATTTCTGCCGAAGAAGAGCGGACCGGCATCAAGGACGCCGCCCACTTCGCCTATTCGACTTTCGCCAAGGCGGCCGCCCTGCGACGCGACAACCTCGTGACCTCAGTTGCCGATCTTCGATTGAAGCTCGAAATCGCTCGGGCTGACCACGATGCGGCCCTTGATGAGCTGCGTCGTATCGAAGCATCAGAGCCCCGCGACGTGGCCTCCGAGCGAACCCGCGGTCGCGGCGATCGCCCACAGGCTTCGGCCGGCTGATCACGCAACGTCGTGTGGTTCAGTCGCGACGTTCATTTCATCCGCCGCGCCATGAAATGGGCGGCGTGCGTGAGCATTGCCGCCGATGCTCCGTACGGCGCCAGGGTCGCGATGGCGTCAGCTTCGACCAGATCGAGCGCCCCGCGTGCCGCCTCGACGCCCATCATCGAGACGAGCGTGACTTTGCCGGCCGCTTGATCCTTGCCGACCGCCTTGCCGACCACGGCTGCGTCGCCGGTCGCATCCAACAGATCATCGGAAATCTGAAACGCAAACCCGATGTGATCGCCGAACCGAGCAAGGATAGCGACATCGGCATCGCGGCCAGCGAGCATCGGGCCTGCCATGCAGGCATAGCGAATGAGCGCACCCGTCTTCATGGCCTGCAGACGGCGCACGTGCGCCATATCGGCACCAGTGCTGCCGAGCTTGTCCGCCTCGAGATCGAGCATCTGTCCACCGACCATGCCGGCCGGCCCCGACGCTTTCGCCAGCTCGGCTGCGAGACGCAAGCACACCGCCGCGGGGGCAACCACCCGCTCCGCCAGAATTTCGAATGCCAGCGTCAGCAGCGCGTCACCGGCGAGGATAGCCGTCCACTCGTCGTAGGCTTTCCAGACCGTCGGTCGGCCCCGGCGTGTCTCGTCGTTGTCCATGGCCGGCAGGTCGTCGTGCACGAGGCTGTAGCAATGCACACATTCGAGGGCCGCTGCGACATCGAGGGCGGCGTCGGCATCGGCCGCGAACAGGCGAGCCGACTCGAGCACCAGAAATGGACGGAATCGCTTGCCGCCGCCGAGCACGGCGTGGTTCATTGCCTCAGCCAGTCGAGGCGGTGTCGACGTGTCGGCGAGGTGCCGAACGAGACGCGCTTCGACGGCGCTCTGCGCCGCAGCCAATCGTGCATCGAATTCGCCGTGTTGCGACATTGTCTCGTCCGCGCAGCGCCGTTCGCCGCAGAGTGGCCGCGTTCGCTGGGCAAGGGAAGTGTGACCGATCAGCGACCACAGGCCGGTCGGCTTTGATAATGGCGGTCGGATGACGTCGGAACCAGCGGCATGACCGATCAAGAGGCGCCTTCCGGCCGCGACGGTGCAACCGACCCATCCCGGACCGGTCGAACCGGGCCCCACGTGCCGACGCGGTCGCCCCTGCCGACGTGGCGCACGACGCGGGGATCCGAGACGCGGGCATCTGAGACGCGGGCATCTGAACCGACGGCGCCGCCTCGGCGGCGCTGGTCCGTGCTGCGCCTCCTGAAATGGCTGGTGCTGTCGATCGCAGGCCTGGTGGTTGCGATGTTCGGCCTGATCGCCGCCTATCGCGTCGTCACGCCGCCGACGACCGCGACCATTCTCGGCCAGCGCCTCAGCGGACAAGAGGTGACGCAGGTCTGGGTACCCCTCGAACGGATCGCGCCGAGTCTGGTGCTCGCCGTGGTGACG
>JANOAW010000228.1:0-4868 GCA_031411355.1 Hyphomicrobiaceae bacterium
AACGGCTTGTCGCCGCCCTCCTTCATGACAGCCAACGCAATCTGATAGCTGCGTCGCTCCTGCTTCTCCCCGCGCACGGTCACGACGTTCATATTCGTCATGCCGTGAACTTCGCGCGGCTTCACGAACAGGAAATTTTCCTTGGCGACCACTTCCCAAATCGGATTGCCGACGCCGGCAAACACAATGCGCTCATCGTGACCGAACTCGATCTGCGTGGCGGTCAGAAGCTTGCCAGCGACGTTGACGACCTGATCGGGATTGTAGTCGACCATGCGGACCCGCTCATCGTATTTTGCAGGCCGCGGCAGCTCTGCAGACTGCGCCACCGACACGATGCCAACGATAGCGATCGTCGCGCTCAAAAGCCTAATCATTGAACCTCCGCATCGATGCGATAATCATTCACCAGAAAGCCGAGCGGGTTCAGTTCGCGGTCGCTCTCCGCCATCGCGCTGCCGACGTACTCCCACGAGATGGTCGCCATCCAATGGGACACCGTCGCCTCACGATCTCGCCGGATGGTTTTTGTGAACCGCACAAGGGCGATCTTTGCCGAGGCAAACGTCACAGCCTTCACGTCGATTTCGATGCGACCCGTCTTGCCGAGCACGGCGGTCGGCGACTGAGAATTGCGCGGCGTGGCCACTTCAGCAAACCGCTGCTGTTGTTCTTCGTTGCTCATCAGCGCCACGCGCCGATAGGCCACCGCGGCCTCGTCGGGCATGTAACCCTCGCGGGACCGCACATAGGCGCGCAGCCAATACTTGTTGACCGCCTCGTTGTAGGTCTGCGTGCCCTGAAGCGGCGCAACGAGATCGACAACACCCGTGCCAGAATCCACCCGGAACACTCGAACGTCGATCGTGCGTAACGGCAGCATCGCGAACATCGAAACCATCGCAACGCCGGCCAAGGCGGACGAGGCCGCGGCCACACGGTAGGCTCGCTTGCGCGAGCGTTCCGCGACAATCGCCCGCTCGCCGTCGAAGGTGCGGCTCTCGGCAAACAACCGCTTGAGATCATCGCTCACGATGCTCCTCCGTTCTGGCATCGAAATGACATCGCGCCATCCCACTTGCCGTCGTTGAGGACGCGCTTGTCCGTGCCATCACACGACTCTGGCCCGCGATGCCCGCAGCCCCCCAGAACACAAACCAGCACCATCAGTATTACGATCCGCATCGCTGTTCTCCCCGCCTAACTCAGGCTCACCAGCTTCCTTTCATGATCTCGGCCACCGTCAGAACGGTGGCCACTGCCACATCATCCAACCGGCCGCTGTCATCGCTTTGAGCTCGTTCAGCAGCTCGCTCGCCCGTTGGCGCAGCAGCGGCAGTCTCGACACGCCGACCGCGTTCCAGTGCATCACGGTGGCTCGTCACGATGGCGGCCGCGGTCACGGCGCTCGTCGTGGCAGCGCCGGATGCCACCACAGGCGCTGAAACGCCGTCTGCCGCGATTGGCGCTGAGGCCGTCTCGACTCGCGCTGCACTCGCGCCGTCGTCGTTGTCACTGAGATCGCTCGCTGGCGTCGCGTCTGCCGCCTCGAAACCGCCGCCTCCTGCGCTCGCAGAAGCAGTCTCCACACGACCAGAGACATCGCCGGCCGCAACGTGGCTCGCCCGCCCGGCGACCGCGTCCGGCGACATCGAAGCAGCAGCAACAGCACCCACTGAGGCCGCTGCAGCAACTGGCGCAGCCGCGGCGCTGATCGGTGTGACCGGGGCAACGACCGGCGCGGCACCGCGTCCCGCATGACCGCCAGCGCTACCAGAGCCACCAACAGGCGCGACGCTCGGCGACGCAACCGCCGACCACCTATCCGCGAACGCAGTTGCTCCCCGACCCATAGACGCCGGCCGCGCCTCCTGGGCACCACCCGGTGCCACCACGGCTGTCGCCACCTGACCGAGGTGACCCATCATACCGGCAGCGCCTGACCTATCTGCCCACGACGACATAATCTCAGCCGTCGGGCGAGATGCTTTCACAGCACCGTCCACGGCCCTCTGCCCAAAGCCCCCTGTTGCGGCATCCACCGTATGTGCAGCAGCCGCCCCCATCCCGAGCATGGCTTTCGCACCGGCCACGTATGGCGGTGCGGCATGGGCGAACGATGCACCGTACCCGCCAAGTTTCCCGGCCAGCATCGGCAACATCATGGTCACCTTCGTGCAGAACAGCATGCAGATGATGTTCGCGAACGCGACTTCCGCCATCGTGCCGGGTGCCATCGGCGCTTGGCCGACCTTCCCGATCGCAACAACAGCCACCGCCAACACCATCGCGGCCAGGACTTGCATGACGACGAAGGTGACAACCTGGTCGACGAAGTTGTGAAAGAACTTCTCCGTCGCCTTGAACATCGCCAACGCAATCATCACTGGCCCAAGCGCCAGGACGAACAGCACGCCGGCCTTGGCCCACATCGTCACGGCAAACATCGCGACCAAAGACACCGATGATGCCACCGAGATCAGGAACGCCAACAAGAACGCCGTGACCAGTCGACCAGGTACAGTGATGCCTGTCCCCTCAAAACACTTGAGGATCGCTTTCATGCACGTCGTGAACATCTGATCGAACTGGCTGCTGTCGGCGGCGGGTTTTCCGCCGAGAAACGCATTCTGGAACCCTTTGGGGATCGCGTCCGCCGCCGGCTCCATCACATAGGTTTTGTAAACGTCGACGTTCATGCAGAAGGCCGCGATGACTGCGATCTTGAACGCGCGCCACATGAAGTCTGATACGAATTCCTCGCTCGTCCCGCGCAGGATCTGAAAACCGTAGAACGCCACGTAGATCGTGACTGCGGCACTCAGGGGTGCCCCGATGCTCGATGCAAACGTACCAACCGCCTTGTCGGTGAACTCGACGAACGGCTTGATGATCACGTCTTCAAGGTCGCGAAACACAGTTATTGCTAGCGGGATCATCGCAAAGCCCCTGCCTCATCCTCCACGCAGCACACCGCAAACACGTCGTCGCCGTTCACTTCAGTCGATTGATCTGATCCGCCAGGTCTCTCTCGAACTGCTGGCCGCGTGCCAGCTCATCAGCCTGCCGATCGGCATTCGCCGCCATCTGTACGGCCGACATCTGCTGATTGAGCGCCTGGATGGATGCGATCTCGACCAAGAGCCTAGCCTGCAGATCGGCGATTGTTTTCGGGTCCTCGGACAGACCGATTTGTTTCTGCAGCCCGCTCAAGCCTTCGAGTTTCGCCGACGCACTCTCGTGCATCTGCTGCGCGATCGACTTTTGCCCGGCCGACAGATCCCGAGAGCGGTTTACAGAGTCGACGTACGCCTGGTTGCTCGGCGACGCCGTATTCACGTAGACCTGATCCTGATCTTTCCATTGCTGTGCACTGCCGCCTTGGCCGCGCAGCATCGCATCCACGCCCGCGAAGTCCTTCGGCAAAGTCTTGCGAACATCAGGGCGCATCAAGATCGCCTCGATCTCCCCCATGTTCGTGATCTTGTTTGAAGTTCGCGTGGGTCTGTTTCAGCTGCTCCATCTGCGACTGCAGGGCTCTCAGCTGCTCAATCGCCTGGGCGATGGACCCCGCGTCGAAAACCGGAATCTGGGCCGCCGCCGGCGCCGCCCAAGACGCTGCTACCATCGCTATCGCAGACATGGTTCGTCGCATCGTGAATCTCCTCGATTCCCGTCGGTTGATCGAAAACTCTGTGCTGTCGCTACTTCAGGCGCTTGATCTGCTCGGCCAGATCCTTCTCAAACTGCGCCCCATCCCTGGCCTGTCGCGCCACGACGCTGTCATCGCGACGGATCACCGTGTCGGTCACGACAACCGACACCGCCAAAGCGGCAACGCCGGCCACAAGCCCAACGATCATCTTGGCCGTCATGACATCACCTTAAGCCGCACGCGCATGTGGCGTCCGCATGCGATCAAGCAAGTCACCGAGCCATGCTGCGGGGTTGTCTCCGACCTCGGCACGGATCTCGTCCAACATCTCGACGGACGCAGTCCTACCCGACAAGATCGCTAGTTCGTCATCGAAGCCGCTCAGGTTCAGCTCAGCGACCACACCAGCCTGGTTCTGTTTCACCAGAAACCGCCGCGAGCCCACGGACAGGATCTCGGTGACAAGCGCAAATTCCCGCGCGCTCAGCTTCATCCCGCCGCGATAGTCGTCGGCCTGGCCCTTGCCATTCGGCATGAAGATTTGTGTCGGACACTGCTCGATGATGGTGTGGGCGATCGGGCTCCGAAGCGCGTCGCGTGGCGACTGCGTCGCAAACACCAGCAAGCCGTTCTGCTTGCGAATGGTCTTGAGGCGATCCTGGATGAACGCCCGGAAACCCGTATCTTCAAGAGCCTTCCAGAACTCATCGATCGCGATGATCAGACGCTCACCCGTGATCAGCTTCTCGATCCGGTGAAACAGATAGTCCATCATCGGGCCACGCACCTGCGGGGTATCAAGAACATCCGTCATGTCGTAGCCGATCACACGCGCATCGAGTGCCACCAGGTCTTCTGGACAATCGAAGACCCAGCCAAGCGGCTTGCCCCATTGCCAAGCCTCGAGCCGCTTCGAAACACCGTCGGCCGAGGTGCCGTCGAGGTACACCCGCAGCCCCGCGATGGTGCGTAGCTCACGCGGCCCGGCCGCGAGCGCGTCCAACGCCGACGCAATGCCGTCACGCTCGGCGCTCGTCACGATGCCGCCGGCGAGGCTTTCGACCCACCGGGCCAACCACTGCAAGCTTTTGCCGGCCGACAAATCGAGCGCTTTCAGCGGCGCGCAGCCCGTCGGCTGACCGGACCGCAAAGTCAGATAGCTCCCGCCGACAGCCCGTACGAACAACTCGCAGCCGCGGTCCTTGTCGAACAC
>JANOAW010000229.1:0-4134 GCA_031411355.1 Hyphomicrobiaceae bacterium
ATAGGGCGCCAGTAAGCGAAACGCACCCGACGGCGCTACGTGCTTCATGACGGCGTGCATACCGAGCGCGTCGGCGATACCGCGCACTTGAACGTCCATGCCCATCTTGCCGTCGGTAATCAACCAGGCGGTTTTGCCTGCCAGCGGCTGGTGCCGGATATGTTGGGACGTCACGTCGGCTGTTTCCCTCTCTTGCATTGCCGTCTATGAGCGCACCTTTTCACGCCCAGAATGGTGGTACGTCGACATGCCGCTCGACCTCGATGCGACGGATTGGCGAATCCTTAAAGCACTGCAAGCCAATGGCCGCATTTCGAACGTGGATCTTGCGGCCCTGGTCGGAATAACGCCACCGCCGTGTTTGCGTCGCGTTCGCGCGCTCGAGCAATCCGGGATCATCCGCACATACATGGCGCAGCTCGACGAGGTCATGGCAGGATTCCAGGTCTCGGCGTTCGCCCAGGTGCGGCTGCACCGCCAAGCCGACTCGGATTTGCGCGCGTTCGAGGATCAGGTGATGCGCTGGCCTCACGTCCGCGAGGCCCACATGCTCGCGGGCGAAGCTGACTACATGCTGCGTTGCGTCGCCCCCGATCTGCCCTCGTTTCAGGATTTCGTCCTGAAACATCTGGCAACGGCGGCAAACGTCGCAAGCGTCAAGACATCGCTGGCGATCCGGCGCTCGAAGGTCGATACGGGTCTGCCCCTAGATCTCGGCCAAAGGCCGAGATGACACTCCGAACTCAAAGCGGTGTTATCATTCAGAAGTTCTTGCCTTGGTCTCGCCATCGCCTTATTCTTACCGTGTACACGCACCCCGTGCCGGCATGACCATTCAACTTTTAGCCCAGAGTGTGGTGAAACGGGCGAGGGGGATGTCGACCATGACTTCGATCGCTCCTCCTGGACACATGACGCGCTCTTCACTGATTGAGCGCGCGATCCGGCGAATTAAATCAATCCCGCTCCTCTTTGCCACGTGGTCCTTGCGCGCGCGCTTGATCGCCATCGTCTTGTCACTGGCGGTACCGCTCAATCTGGTCATCGCATCGGTGGTTTGGAGCTTGGCCAAAGCAGCTGAGGAGGCGCAGCTGACCAGCCTCCGCTACAGCGCCCGATCAGTTTCGACAGCGCTCGATGCCGAACTCGGCAAGTATTTGGCACTCGCGTTGGCACTCAGTCGCTCACCGGCCCTGTCATCGGGCGATCTACCCAGCTTTGAACAAGAGGCGCGCCGGCTGTTCGAATCGGTCCCCGACGCATGGGTCTTGGTCGCCGACACAGACGGCAGGCAGCTGGTAAACACGGCGCAACAAGCGAAGCAACCGTTGTCGGTCCGCGTCCCACTTGCCGTCCAAGCCCAACGCCTGGCATTTGAATCTCGCGCGCCGGTCATTTCCGGCATCCGCACCGGCCCCGTCACCAACCGTCTCGTCGCCACGATCGATGTGCCGATTTTCAAAGATGGCCAGCCGTATCGGGCTCTTGCCGTAACGATGACCACAGATGGCTTTTTCAGACTGTTGAACGCCAGCGGTTTGCCGAACAATTGGCTGGCCGGCATTATTGATGACCAAGGCCGCTACGTCGCGCGCGTTCCCGACCATCACCAGGTCGTCGGCGAACTTGCGTCAGTCGGATGGCGTCAGTCGGCTGGCCAGGACGGCATCTTCGAATTTCTTTCCCGCGACGGTGACCGCATTGTCAACGCGAACGGGGTCGCCAAACTCGCCAATTGGACGGTCGGCATCGCGATCAAGAAATCCGAACTCGATGCCGCAGCCTGGGCCGCGACGAGGTGGGCCACTCTGTTCGGCGGCTTGTTGTCCGTCCTCAGCCTGTTGTTCGCGACTCAACTTGCGCGTCGGATTACCCGCCATCTGCATGAGCTGCGCTTCAACGCCAAGGCGCTCCTGGCCGGTGAAACGGGCAGAATGGCAGCACCCTCGGTGCCGGAAATGGCCGATGTGTGGACCAGCTTGAAGGCAGCGGCCGACGAAAAAAACCAGGTCGAAGCCCAATTGCGGTCAAGCTATCAAACCTATTTTCAGCTGATCAAGAACGCGACATTTGGTGTTTATCTGGTCGATGCAGATTTTCGCCTCGCGGAGATCAGCGCTGGCGCGCAGAAGGTCTTCGAAACCATTCCGTCCGCCATCGGCCGCGATTTCGAAGACGTCCTGCGCATCTTATGGCCCGAACCATTCGCCACGGAAACCATCGGCATTTTTCGCCACACACAGGCTACGGGCGAACCCTATCGCTCGGCATCGACCCGCGAAGTGCGCAGCGATACCTCCGAGGTCGAAGCGTACGATTGGCGCGTCGAGCGCGTCGCCCTGCCCGACGGTCGCTATGGTGTGGTTTGCTACTTTTACGATTTATCGGAACGGCTGCGTCAGGAAGAACATGTCCGGTTGCTGATGAACGAGCTGAACCATCGCTCCAAGAATATGATTGGACTCATTCAAGCCATTGCCCGTCGTTCGAAAGCGGGCACTATCGACGAGTTCGTCGTCAATTTCGGCAAGCGCTTGGAGGCATTAGCGGCCAATCAGGATCTTTTGGTCAGAACGGAATGGCGCGGCGCTGATTTACGCGATCTCGCGCGCTCGCAACTTGCGACTTTTACCGACCAGCACAGCTCACGCATCACGATCGATGGGCCGAGCCTCACCCTGGGTTCGGCCGCCGCCCAGGCGATCGGCATGGCATTGCACGAGTTGGCAACAAACGCCGTCAAATACGGTGCCTTGTCCACCGATCGCGGCCATGTCGATTTGCACTGGACAATCAACGACGGCACGTTGACCTGCCGTTGGACGGAACGTGATGGACCCACGGTCAACCCACCAAGCCGAACCGGTTTTGGCACAACTGTTGTCGACCAGATGGTCCGCATGTCGGTCGACGGTACGGTCGTATTGGAATATCCGTCGACCGGCTTCCGCTGGCGCCTCGACTGTCCCATCGCAAGCTTGTCGATGTCTCCGACCAGCCACTGAGATCGGCTGCCGAGGTTGGCGCTACATGCGAAATCACCGCGGCACCGCCGCGGTGATTGCACCACCCAAAGGATCTCGGATCTTAGTCATCACGGCATTGTTCGTAACGTGCGCGCCAATACCGACTACCAGTTTCACGCGCTTTCCGACGCAACCATGAGCAATCGCCGTGATAATAGCCATCATAGAAATAGAAGGCCAAGCCCGGTCCCCAGACGTACCGCGTGCCGCGTCGACGATCTCCATCCCCGCGCCGGCCATCCCCGCGACTTCCCTCGCGGATGATAACACGTCGCTGGCCGTCACCCTTATCGCGAGTTACGGCCGGTCCAGGGGGCGAAGACTTTTCTCGAATCACATCCGGCCGAACGCCTGATCCAGGTCCGCGACCGAAATTGGGTGAGCCGCCCTTCGGCCCGCCCGATGGAGCCGTTGCGGGACCTGACGGCGCCGCAGGCCCTGACGGAGCTGCCGGCGGCGCAGACGGTGCTTTATCACCGCCTTTGATGCCAGCAGGTTGGGCATGCACAGTGCTGGAGAAGTGGAGGATCGGGGCAGCCAACAACAGCGCCACAGCCGCCACACCCGAAACGTATCGCGATCGCATCTTCATCACTGCATTCCTTGCATGAGACATTAAGGAATGAGCTAAACGATCGCAGACAACCTCAGTTCCTTTTTGAAGTTCAAGGCCTTGCCGACGGATTGCCACATCCTACTCGAATCCCTCAGTCGACCGCAGCTCATCAGATCACGGGATATGCGATCAACTGGTGAACGGTGGCGGCTCGAGTGCAACGCCATGGACTTTGGCGATTTCAGCGAAGCAAACCGTGCAGATCACGACGAACGTTTCCTCGACGAGATCGTCAGGAAAAAAACCGTCGTCGTCGCATTCGAGTTCGCACGCGTCGCAGTTGGCAACATAGTCGCCGTCCTCCGCGCTCCAATTGAAGCCCATCTCGGTATCGCCGTAAGCGGCCTCGACCAGATGCGTGCACGCCAGCGCCGACGGTTGTCGCCCATGGCCCTCGCATTCGATTTTGCCATCGTCGTCCGTGTCGTCCTGTGGTTCCGAAGTCATTGACCGTCCCTCACCGATCAATCTCTCCGAACACGATGTCCAGCG
>JANOAW010000230.1:0-4223 GCA_031411355.1 Hyphomicrobiaceae bacterium
ATGATCACATCATAGGCGATAGGCTGCACGGTCTGATCGCTCGACGCCGTGAGATCGGTGGCAGTTGGCGTGTGTTGCTCATCCGAGCTCGCTGACGTCGCCGTGCCGAACACCACAGCGGCCACCATGCCTGCAATTTTCAAGTTCATATCACGCTCCACGCTCGCCCTGCGTGTCATGTATCAACATCCAATATTCCTGTAAAGTTCTATTTATGATCACGGAACGATTTGAGATTTGCGGCTGGTTGGCTGTCATGACCGAAAGCACCTTGTTTCCGCAGCGCAACCGTGGCCGAGACAACATGGTGGCTGTGGCAATCCGGCATGGTGAAGTGGAATGAAGCGGCGTCAGCGCAGGCGCACACGGCGTGATCGCGGCGCGCAAGCGACGGCGTCGACCGGCGCTGTCCAGACACGCGAGCCGCAGCATGGAGACGCCGCGGCGATCGGTGCGACCGACGCCGTGGTCGGCCGAGCGTTGCCGCCGGCCCGTTTCCTGACCGGGCCAACGATGCGCCATATCCTGGTCATGACCGGCACGAGTGCGATCGGCTTGATGTGTGTGTTTCTAGGTGAACTCGCGAGCGTTTTCTTTCTCGGGAGACTTCAGGACGTCGAGATTCTGGCGGCGATCGGATATGCTATTTCGATCATCTTTTTTCCCAATGCCGTGGGTATTGGATTGAGTATCGCGACGACAGCTGCGGTGGCGCCGGCGGTCGGGTCGGGTGACATGACTCGAGCGCGGCGGCTCGCCACACATTCGGTTCTGTTCGCGGGGCTGCTCGGGGTCGTTCTTCTGACGCTGCTCTGGCCCTCCCTGCCGGGCCTGTTGAAGCTCATGGGAGCAACCGGGCGCACGCATGCGCTGGCGTTGCAATATCTTCAGATCGCGCTGCCGGTGATGCCGCTGACGGCCATGGGCATGTCGCTGATGGCGGTGTTGAGGTCGCTCGGCGATGCGCGGCGGTCGATGAACGTGCCAGTGATCAGTTCGCTGTTTCAGCTGGCGGTCGAGCCCGTGTTCATCTTCGCGTTGGGGCTCGGCATGACCGGCGGCGCGATCGGCCTTTTGCTCGGACGGGTCGCGATGGTGGCCGTCGGACTGGCAGGGGCAATCGGCGTGCACGACATGTACGTGCGCACGACCTGGAAACAGTTCGCATCCGACGTGTCCGTGCTGGCCCGAGTGGCGGTACCGTCGGTCGCAACCAACCTTGCGACACCGTTCGCCAACCTGTTCTCGACGGCCATGATCGCGCGCTTCGGCGACGATGCTGTCGCGGCCTGGGCGATCGCCGGGCGCATCGTTCCGGTGGCGTTCGGCGTCGTCTTTTCGCTGTCGGGCGCGGTCGGCCCGATCATCGGCCAGAACTACGGCGCCCGTGCCTACGATCGTGTCCGGACCGGATACCTCGACGGATTGCGGGCGAATTTTATTTTGTGTGCGCTTGCGACCGTCGCACTGATCCTGGCTGAACCGATCATCATCCGGGCCTTCTCGGTCACCGCCAAGACGGAGGATCTGGTGCGTTTCTATTGCTTTTACGTCGCCCCGCAGTTCCACTTCGTCGGCTTGATGTTCGTCGCCAACGCCGCGTTCAACGTGCTCGGCCGTGCCCACATCGCAACCGCGCTGAACTGGGCACGGGCGACGCTCGGCACCATTCCGCTGGTGTGGCTCGGCGGCGAATTCGGCGGCGTCGAAGGCGCCTTCTTCGCCAGCAGCGCCGGAGGCTTCGTGTTCGGCCCACTGTCCGCGTGGATCGCCTACCGAATGTTGCCGGAGGCCCGGTCGGCATGACCGATCGGCAATCAGGGTCCGTGTCCGAACGGTTGCTCGGCTGGTACGACCGCTCACGGCGAGACCTGCCCTGGCGCTACGCACCGGATGTGCCGGCTGATCCGTACCGTGTGTGGTTATCGGAGATCATGCTCCAGCAGACCACCGTAAAGGCCGTGGTGGCATATTTTCTGGAATTCACGCGCCGATGGCCGACCGTCGGCGCACTGGCCGCGGCACCGATCGAGGAGGTGCTCGCCGCTTGGGCGGGGCTCGGGTACTATGCCCGTGCCCGCAATTTGCACGCGTGTGCCGGTGTCATCGTGCGGGATCACGGCGGTCGATTTCCGGCTAACGAAGCCGAGCTGATGGCGCTACCGGGCGTTGGTCCGTACACGGCGGCGGCGATCGCCGCGATCGGCTTTGGACTCGAGGCGACACCGGTCGATGGCAACGTCGAGCGGGTGGTGGCGCGGGTGTTTGCGATCGGCGACCCCATGCCGGGCGTCAAGCCAGACCTGCGACGGCGCGCGCAAACCTTGACGCCACCACGCCGCGCCGGTGATTTTGCGCAGGCCATGATGGATCTCGGTGCCACCATCTGCACGCCGAAACGACCGGCGTGTGCAAACTGTCCGATCTCTCCCAACTGTCGCGCACACGCGCTCGGAATTGCAGCGGCGTTGCCGTTGCGGTCGTTCAAGGCGCCACGGCCGGACCGATACGGTATCGCCTTCGTGGTGCAACGATCAGATGGCGCGGTGCTGGTGCGGCGGCGGCCGGAGAAGGGGCTTCTCGGTGGTATGATCGAGGTGCCGACGACGGCCTGGGTCGGCGCGTTGAGCGAGGTTCAATCACTTCACGGCGCTGCGCCGATCGAGGCCGAGTATCGTCACGTCGCAACGCCGGTCGTGCATGTCTTTACGCATTTTCGGTTGAGCCTTCAGGTGCGCCATGCCGTGCTGGATGGACCGTCGGACCGGGCATTGACGCCAGAGGCCATTAGACAGGACGGGGGGCGGTTCGTGTCGCGCGACGGGCTCGACGACGAAGCTCTGCCGACCGTGATGCGCAAAGTGCTCAGTGCCGCGGGCGTGCTCGAGGTGAGGCGGCCACGCAAAGGCTGAGCCGATCGACGGTTTTTTTCATGGCATCGACACACTCGTGCCGAAGCCTTGCCGTAGAGGTATGCTGTTGAAACCCGAGTGATCACGTCGTCGTTGTGGGATGTCGACCATGCGAGTTCGCGCTGTCTCAGCCTTGGCGCTCGTCGTATTGGCCGTGCCGGCGATGTCCTGGCCGGCGACGTCCTGGGCTGGAGCGCCGCGGGACTGCTTCGATGATCTGACGCGTGGTCGCTCGGAGATCATCGCGTGCACAATGCCGCTGGTCCCCAATGCCGAGGAGCAGGCGTATCTCGAAGCACAGACGATGGGATACGTGAAATCTGCCCAGTGCACCGTGTCGATACGAATTGCCCGGGCGTCCGTGATGGCCGCGGTCACCGAGCCGGACCACGTGTTCCAGTCAACGCCGCAACCGGTGACCTGCTCCGTCACCGCGTTATGGGACAAGACCCTGACAACGCTGCCGATCGCCGCCACGTTCGCGCCGAGGATCGTGATCAAGGGTGGGGTTGCAATCGATGCCGTGCCGGGCCTTGGTGATGTCCAAGGCGTGCCACGGGCATTGGCCTGGCCGGTTGAAAAAGCCGTCAACAGCGGCGTCGGGTTCAAGTCCAACATGCTGATGGTGATCAATGCCTGGCTCGATCACATGCGTCGCCAGCCGACGCGCCGCCAAGCGCTGAGGTGATGTGCTTATCTTATTTTACCGCGTCTCTGTGTCGACGCCGATGGCGACGTCGGCGAGCCGCCAGTGACCACCGACGCTGGTGTAGAGCAGGCGGAACGTGACGCGCTCGGCGCCGCCTGCAAGCGAGCCGGACAAGCGTAAGTGCTCGGCCGTCGGACGGGTCGCCTCGAACTGATCCGGATCGAACATCAGCGCGGGCGCGAGATCGATCGGCCGACGGCGCGCATCCGTGAAGATGGCGGCGAGGTCGGCTGCCGAGTGTTTGGCTTGAAAGACCGGCGCCGCGAGATCGCGGAACACGGAGTAGTTTCCCGTGCGATTGGCGTCGGCGAGAGCGCTCAGTGTCGTGCGCACCAGATACACGTGTTGCGGTGGGGCTTTCGGCTTTGCTTCGACTGTGGCTGCGACCCGCGTGATGCCGGCGATGACCTTGTCGCGCGCATCGGCGTCGACCACCGCCGCCGAGGTGGCGGCGACGATGGCGAGGAGGAGGGCTGACACGAACTTGCGCATGCTGTTGCCTTTCTGTGGCGGTTACGAGACTTGGGCGTGAGATCGGGCGCGGAGGTCAGCTCACTCATTTCCAAGACAAGTTCAGTCCGACGCGGCCGCCGAAGTTGCCG
>JANOAW010000231.1:0-1772 GCA_031411355.1 Hyphomicrobiaceae bacterium
TCTCGGTGCGCAGGACCGACAAATCCATCGTCGGCTGCACGAGTACGCGGCGCATCGCCCAGAGTGGCGTGTCTTCCATATTCCCACCGTCATCGAGCGTGAGACCGATGGGCATGCCGAGTTCGTTGGCAATATCGCGCAGGCCATAACTATAGCGGCCATAAGGCCACGCAATTGCACGCGGCGCCTTGCCGATACGCTGGGCGATGAGATCGCGGCTACGCTTCAGGTCCGCGGACACGCGCGCACGATAGGCTGCCTCACCCTCGTAAGTTTTCTGAGCCGGAAACCATTGGCGCGTAGTCGCGGCGGCCTCTGTATTGCCCTGAGGGTTGCCGAGAATGCCGTGATGCAGATCGTAGGTGTGGCTACCGATCTCGACGAGACCCGACGCCGCCATCGCGCGCAACTGGTCCCAGGTCATCAGCCGGTCGCGCGGGATGATGCGGCCATCGAAATTGACCGTCCCCTTTTCTTCCTCCCACGCGCCGACGACAGCGACGACGCTGGGAATTTTCAGCATGCGCAGGAATGGCCAAGCGTACTTGAAAACGGAGGCATAGCCGTCGTCGAAGGTAATCAACACGGCGTTATCCGGCAGCGGTCGGCGTCCCTCGCGATCGGCGAGAATGTCGTCGATCGAGACGAAGTGATAACCGTTGTTCCGCAGCCAATCGATGTGGCGGACGAACATGGTCGGCGCGACCGCGTATTCGGGAATCAGCGCGTCCTTCGCCTCGGCTATCTCGTGATAGCTGAGCACGGTGAACTTCTCATTGGTCTCGGGATCGGCGCAGGCCGGTCCGGAGATGAGCGCTGCAATTGAGATCAGTATCAAAAGGAAGGCGCGCGACAGAAAGTGTGTCTGCCCCATCGGTCACTCCGCGGTGGTACCGGGTGCGGCCCGGCGCGCGATGACTACACCTGCCCGCCTCTCACAGAAAGGAGATGCGACACTAGCACACGCAGGGCGCACTACTGGCCGGAGGACGCCTCTTTCTCGGCAAGGCGCGCGTTCAGGCGGGCACTGGCTTTTTCCTTGACGCTCTCGGAGCGGAGCTGGCCGCAGGCGGCGAGAATGTCGCGGCCGCGCGGCGTACGGATCGGCGAGGCATAGCCGGCGCGGTTGAGCACTTCGGCGAAGGCCTCGATGGTTTCCCAGTCGGAGCATTCGTATTTCGTACCCGGCCATGGGTTGAACGGGATCAGGTTGATCTTGGCAGGTACGTGCTTCATTAGCCGAACCAGATCGCGCGCCTCGGCCAGCGTATCGTTGACGCCCTTGAGCATGACGTATTCGAACGTCACGCGCTTGGAGTTCGACAGGTCGGGATAGGCGCGGATCGCGTCGAACAGCTCTTTCAGATTGTACTTCTTGTTGATCGGCACGAGCTCGTTGCGGAGATCGTCGTTCGTCGCGTGCAGCGAGATAGCGAGCATGGCGCCGGTGCGATGCCCCAGCTCGGGAATCTTCGGCGCGACGCCGGCCGTCGAGACCGTGATGCGCCGTTTGGAGATCGAGATACCGTCGCCATCGCCGATCGTCTCGAGCGCCTCGACGACGTTGTCGAGATTGTAGAGCGGCTCGCCCATGCCCATGAAGACGATGTTGGTGAGCAAGCGGTCGCCGAGGTTCAGCGGCTTCTCGGCCGTCGGCCATTCTTCCAGCGTGTCGCGCGCGACCATCACCTGGTTGACGATCTCAGCGGCGGTGAGATTGCGCACCAGTTTCTGCGTACCGGTGTGGCAGAACGAACAGGTCAGCGTGCAGC
>JANOAW010000232.1:0-1523 GCA_031411355.1 Hyphomicrobiaceae bacterium
CAACGTGAAAACGGTGGAACCGATCCAGCGCGACGGCGGGCAACGTCGCGCTGCCCTGATGGTGAACCTCAAGACTCGCGACATCGAAGGGTTCGTCGGCCGGGCCGAACAGACTATTCGCGACCAGGTGAAATTGCCGGACGGCTACATCGTGGAGTTCGGCGGGCAGTTCAAAAACCTCGTCGAAGCACGGCAGCGGTTGATGGTCGTTGTGCCCGCCGCTCTCGTGCTGATCTTCGTCCTCATCTTCCTCGCGTTCGGCTCACTGCGGCAGGCGTTGCTGGTCTATTCGGGCATTCCTCTTGCCGTGACCGGCGGCGTGGCCGCGCTTTGGCTGCGGGACATGCCCTTCAGCATCACGGCTGCCGTCGGTTTCATCGCACTGACCGGCGTGGCCGTGCTCAATGGCGTCGTGCTCGTCAGCTACTTCAACCAGCTTCGCGAAGGGGGCAAGGAACTGCTCGCCGCCGTCATCGAAGGCTCGCTGACACGTTTGCGTCCCGTGCTGATGACCGCCGCAGTCGCTTCACTCGGCTTTGTTCCGATGGCCATCGCCACGGGTGCGGGTGCCGAAGTCCAACGGCCGCTGGCAACCGTTGTCATCGGCGGCATCATTAGTTCCACCTTCCTGACGCTGATTCTGCTGCCGGTGCTGTATGCTTGGGCGGAACGCCAATCCAAAAATGGTTCGACTGGAAGCCCCGAGGCTTCGGTTGCTCCAGAACTTCCAAAATCATGAGCGATCTGAAAACCGTTTCCGTGGACACATCGAATTCAACGCATTCACTGCGCGCGCTGCTCACGCGCGAGCGCTGGATCGAGATCGCGCGCATCGTCGCCGTCGGGATCGTCGTCCTGCTCTACGCACGTGGACTGGTGACGCGCGCGGTGCTGTTCGTCGCGGTGGCCGTGGGGCTCTACCCGCTGGCGAAGACGGGGCTCGTCGGGCTGGTGCGCGAGCGCCGCATCGGCACGGAGATCTTCGTCACCATCGCCACGACCATCGCCATGCTCGGCGGCGAGTACGTCGCGGGCGCGATCCTCATGACGATCATCCTCATCGCCGAGCTGATCGCGGAGCTCAACACCGAGCGGGCGCGCGCGTCGATCAAGACCCTCATCGGCTCGGTGCCCAGCGTCGCGCTCGTGCGCCGGCCGGCAGGCGACGTCGAGGTGCCCATCGCCGAGCTGGGCGTCGGCGACGTGGTGATCGTGCGCGCCGGCGAGAAGATCCCGGTCGACGGCATCGTGCGCACGGGTGAGGCGTCCGTGAACCAGGCGCCGATCACCGGCGAGAGCGTTCCGCAGGACAAGTCGCCCGGCGCGACGGTCTTCGCCGGCACCGTCGTCGACCTCGGCGCCCTCGATGTCGAGACGCAGAAGGTGGGCGGCGACACCATGTTCTCGCGCATCGTCGCGCTCGTCGAGCAGGCGGAGGATCAGCAGGCGCCGGTGCAGAAGCTCGCCGACCGCGTCGCCGCGTGGCTCATCCCCGTGGTCCTCGTCTTCCTGCTTGGCGTGTG
>JANOAW010000233.1:0-3743 GCA_031411355.1 Hyphomicrobiaceae bacterium
CCTGCACTTCAGCGGGCTTGCCGCTCAGCACATCCGGAAATTTGGTCTGGAGATCTGCGAAGGCCTTCATGGCCTCCAGCTTTCCTTTGGGCGTCGACAGAATAGCCGCCACGAAACCGTTACCGCCGGCACCCAGTCCCGACTTCGCACCAGGTGGTGCTGTGACGGCGCTGGCCGAGCCTGCGGCACCTGGCGAGAACGCATCGCTCTCTTTCGATTTGACGACTTTCTTCGGCTCTTTGGGCACAGCCGCCTCAGGCAAAGCCGCCTGCCGCGACGGAGCCGGCGACGGCGTCGTCACCTTCGGCGGTGGCACTTGCGTTACGGGCGGCGGTTGTTGGCGTACCTGCGGAGGCACCTGTTGCGGCATCGGCGGCGGCATCGTGACCGCGAGGCCAGGCATGGCCATGGTGGTCGGCGGCTGCGCCATCGGAGGCGGAGGCGTCGGCGACTGGGTCGTGCCATCGGGGCCGACGGGGATTGTCGCCACGCGCCGAGGGCCGGTAATGTCTCCGTCCGACGCGACGGCCGCTTTCGGCGCGACATCGGGCATCTTGGGCACCTGATCGGGAACCTTCTGGCTCGCGCTGTTGGCTTTCGTCTTCACCGCCGTTTTGTCAGCACTCAGCATCGGCGTTTTGCCGGAGCCGCTGAGCGCGCGATACGTGTAGGCGAGACCGCCACCGACAAAAATCGCGCCGACGAGTGCTCCAATCACGAGCAACGTGCGGCCACGACGCGGCGGCGCCTCATCGTTTTCATCTTCGAAATCGATCTCCTCGCCCGATACAGGCGGATGGCGCGGGTCGGCGAGAGTTTGCGATTGCGCAGTCGGGTGACCAACCGGGGCTTGACCATACTGCGCATGATAGTCGGCATCTGTCAGTGGCGCTGCCGCCGGATGCTGTGCCGGGTATGCTGGGGCGTGCGGGGCGAAGCCAGGCCCGAAACTCGGCTCGTGCTGCTGATTGTGCGGCGCGTGCGGCTGTTGCCAATGTGACGCCTGTTCGGGCCGCGCACCCATGTGCGCATAAGGATCATGGGCGAATGGCGCATGCGCAGGTGCGGCCGACGGCGCGACACCCGGCGCGTACTCGCCGAGATCGTACCCGCCGCGAAAATCTGGCGACCTCGGATCGGCGCCTCGCGGATCGAACGCAGGCGGCGACCAATGAGACGGTGGTGCCGCCTGCGGCTCGTGGTTCGCCTGTGGCGAATACGAAGCGAGGCCGCGCCGCTGTGCTTCCTCAGCTTGGGTGTAGTCGTCGGATTGATACGCCGACGGATGGTAGGCCTGAGGCTGCGGCGACGGCCCGCCGAGATACGGCTGGCTTTGACCCGGAGCGCCGGCGAACTGTGGTCCCGGCGGATATGGTTCGTGCGAAAATTGTTGCGGTTGCTGCGCCCATTGCGGTGCCGGGGCGGTCGGTGCGTCGCCGGTATCGAGCGGATGGCGCCAGGGATCAGCCTGCTGCTGAGGCTGCTGGGCATAAGCAGGATTGGGTGCGTATCCAGGTCGCGCATTGCTACGCGCCATGTCAGCGCGCCCCATATCTGCGCGAACAGCGTCGGCGCCCGAAGGATCGATCCCCGTATTTTTCGACCGAGACATCATCTGTCTTTCTTCGTGAACCCGGACCGCCCAGGCCGCGAGCAGATCACTGCCAGCACCCGTTTTCCGAGCCCGCCCCGTTGAAGCGGTCGCCCCCGAACCATCTGCAAAACATCACGCCGGCACATCGTCTTTTCAGTTCACCGTCGTTTCGGTTCACCAGTTTCGTTACCCGGTGACGAACACGAGCGTCGATCACGGCGTGATCTCAAATTCCGGTGAACCACCGTCCATCTGACCACGTCCTACGACTTACGAACTCAACCCCACCAGCCCTACCGCAACTCGTCCGGCGCCCCGACGCCGAGAATCGTCAACCCGGATGCCACAACTTGAGCAAAGGCGTCGACCAGCGCAAGACGTTCTGCTGTTAGCTTTTTATTATCGGCCTGTATGAAACGCAAATGTGGCGAATCGTTGCCTCGCGACCAATGACCATGGAATTCAGAAGCAACTTCATACAGATAAAACGCAATCTTATGCGGCTCACGGGCCTTCGCAGCCCCAAATAGCATGTCGGGATAGGCTGCGAGTTTTTTGATCAAGGCGAGTTCGCCGGGATCGGTCAGGCTGGACAAGTCGGCAAGTCCACGCACGCAAGCGGCATCGCCCAGTTCGGGGAACACGTCTTTTACGTTGCGAAATACAGACTTGGCGCGCGCATGCCCCATCTGCACATAGAACACGGGGTTTTCCTTGGATTGCTCGACGACTTTCGCCATGTCGAAATCAAGCGGCTCTAATTCCTTGCGATAAAGCATCATAAAGCGCACGGGATCTGGGCCGACCTCGTCGACGACGTCCCGCAAAGTGACGAAATTGCCGGACCGCTTCGACATTTTGAAGGGTTCGCCGTTCTTCAGCAGGTTGACCATGTTGACGACACGGATATCCATGTCCGCAGAGCCGCCGACACTGCTCCAATCCTTGAGCTTGCCTTTCGCATTCAAGGGCACCGTGCCCCCCGTCAACGCCGCAACCAACGCCAGGAGCCGATGAATATAACCGACATGGTCGGCTCCGAGCACGTTGATGAGATGTCGGTAGCCACGCTTCACTTTGTCATGATGATAGGCGACGTCTCCGGCAAAGTAAGTGTAGCTGCCGTCGGATTTTTGCAGAGCGCGATCCGTATCGTCGCCGAAGGCGGATGACCGGAACAGCGTCTGCTCACGATCTTCCCAATCTTCGCCATCGTGCCCGAGTGGTTTTTCCAGCCGTCCCTGCGTGACGAACCCGGCCCGGCGCAACTCCTCGATCGCATCGGCAACCAGATCGACGTTGCCGTGCCGCAGCGACGCTTCCGAAAAGAACACATCGTGCCGGATGTTCAACGCGGCGAGATCGCTCTTGATTTCGATCATCATCAGATCGGTCGAGAATTTGCGCACGATCGGCAGCCAGTCGTCTTCAGGCGCCGACAACAATGCGCGCCCGTGCTTGGCGGCCAACGCTTGGCCGACCGGTATGAGATAGTCGCCGGGATAGTATCCCTCGGGTATACTGATCGTTTCGCCTAAGGCCTCGCGATAGCGTAGGAAAACCGATCGAGCCAGGGTGTTGACCTGCCCACCGGCATCGTTGATGTAGTACTCGCGTGTCACAGTGTAGCCGGCGAATGCGAGCAGGCTCGCCAAGGCGTCGCCGAACACCGCGCCGCGGCAATGGCCGACGTGCATCGGCCCGGTCGGATTGGCTGAGACGTACTCGACGTTGACAGTGACACCCTTGCCAATATCGGGCCGGCCATAGGCGGCGCCTTCGGCTGCTATGGCACGCACCAACCCGTGCCAGACGGCGGGCGCGAGAGTGAGATTGAGAAACCCTGGCCCGGCGACTTCGACCTTCGCGATATCGCTGTCGCGCCTGAGCTGTTCAGCGAGCAGATCCGCGATCTCGCGCGGCTTCATTTTAGCGGCTTTCGCCGATACCATGGCAACGTTGCACGCGATGTCGCCGTGGCTCGGATCGCGCGGTGGATCGACCGTGAATGCCGGAATGACGACATCGGCCGGCAACTTGCCCGCAGCTTTGAGGTCGTCGAGCGCGCGCGTGATGCGGGCGGCTGTTTCGGCGAAGATGTTCATTGGACCCACTCGCAGCCCGCGACGGCGGTGCGCGGCACGCCCGG
>JANOAW010000234.1:0-1904 GCA_031411355.1 Hyphomicrobiaceae bacterium
AAACGGCAAGCTCGACGGCACCTCGATTCGCGTGCCGACACCCAACGTGTCCGTCGTCGACTTCAAGTTCCTGGCAAAAAAGAAGACCTCGGTCGCCGAAATCAACGAAGCCATTCTGGTCGCGTCCAAAGGCGCGCTGAAAGGCATTCTCGGCACGACGGATCAACCCAACGTGTCGATGGACTTCAACCACGACCCGCATTCCTCGATCTTCCATCTCGACCAGACCAAGGTCATGGACGGGTCGCTCGTGCGTGTGCTGTCTTGGTACGACAACGAATGGGGCTTCTCCAATCGCATGAGCGATACCGCGGTTGCGCTGGCAAAAATGATCTAATACCAGCGTCTAAGAATTTCAGACCTATCCCAACCACTCCCACTGTCATGGCCGGCCTTGTGCCGGCCACACATCGTGCAGCATGCCTGATCGGCAATAATACCGCCGGTCAGAAATAATGACCCAACCATCCTTTCGGTATCCCGGAGCATTGTCGGGCCCGCACCCGATCTATGCTTCCGGGACCTTCACCTGAAGCAAGTAGAACTCCGGCGCTTCATCCGCCCGTGGCGCGGGTCCCGGATAGTATCAACACTGCTCTCGCGCGCCGATATTTCCGAGATACCACTGGTGTTGAGCCATCGGTCAAATATTTCCGCCGCTGGTATCAGAGGTCACTTGGTCGATTAATTACGGCCGCTGGTATAAAATCAGCCACCCTCACACATCCAATTCCTTCACGAACGCCGCGCGTTCGGAGATGAAGCGGAAGCGCAGTTCGGGCTTGCTGCCCATCAACGTGTTGACGCTGTCGGCAATGGCGGCTTTTTCAGCATCGAGGGCTTCGACGCGCAGCAGGGTTCGCGTCTTCGGATTCATCGTTGTCTCTTTGAGGTCCTTGGCGTTCATTTCGCCGAGACCTTTGAAGCGGGTGACTTCAGGCGTCTTGCCTTTGAATTTGGTGCGCGCGATTTCTTCGCGGTTTTCGGGGCTGTGGGCGTAATGTGTCTCGCCCTTCCAAGCCAATTTGAACAGCGGCGGCACGGCCAGATAAAGATGCCCGTTCTCGATCAAACCCGGCATTTCCTGATAAAAGAACGTGATCAGCAGCGACGCGATATGACCGCCGTCGGTATCGGCATCGGTCATGATGATGACGCGGCCATAACGCAGGTCCTCGTCGCGATAGCGCGAGCCATGCGCGACACCGAGAGCCTGCAAGAGATCCGAAATCTCTTTGTTGGCCGCCAGCTTCTGCGACGACGCGTTGGCGACGTTGAGAATTTTTCCGCGCAGCGGCAGGATCGCCTGGATCTTTGGATCGCGCGCGGATTTGGCACTGCCGCCAGCCGAATCACCTTCGACCAGGAAGATCTCGGTGTCGGCCTTCACGGTCGATGAGCAATCGGCGAGTTTGCCCGGCAGCCGCAGCCGCTTCGTCGCGGACTGCCGATCCACCTCTTTCTCGCGCTTGCGCTTGAGCCGATCCTCGGCCTGATCGATCGCCCATTCCAACAACTTCAGCGACTGCACCGGACTGTCGGCGAGATAGTGGTCGAAAGCGTCCTTGACGGTGTTCTCGACGATGCGCTGCGCTTCGACGGTGGCGAGTTTTTCCTTGGTCTGGCCTTGAAATTCGGGCTCTCGAATGAACACCGACAACATCGACGCCGCCGTGCCCATCACGTCTTCGGCCGTGATCTGCGTGGCCTTCTTGTTGCCGACGCGGTCGCCGAACTCTCGCAGCCCCTTGGACAGGGCGCCACGCAGGCCGTTCTCGTGCGTGCCACCTTCGACCGTTGGAATGGTGTTGCAATAGCTCTGCGAAAAACTGTCGGCGTTGGCGAGCCACGTCACGGCCCATTCGACCGAGCCGTGTCCGCCCTCTTTTTTGACCACGCCCGCG
>JANOAW010000235.1:0-4648 GCA_031411355.1 Hyphomicrobiaceae bacterium
GCAGTGCCTGTGCCATCGCGGTCCACAGGTCCAGGCCTTTGATGCGCTGGGCGGCCCAATCGGCACTGATGTCGTCGCAACTCATTCCCCACACCTTTTCGGTGTAGGTTTTGAAGAAGATCGAAAACAGGCGCTCGCCAAACTGATTGGCGACCCACTCGTGGAATGTCTCGGGTTTCTCGTTGGGAAACGCTTGCTTGTACATGAACGACAGCACGCACATGCTCGATTCGACCACGCCGAGATTGGTCAGTGCTTCGAACGCCTTCAGAGGATACGAATAGTATTTGCCGTCGTAATAAATGCGGGACAAGCGCGGCCGTTCGATGAAATCCTGCGGCAGGATTTCTTTCCACAGGTCCACGACTTCCTTGGATTTCGAAAAGAAGCGATGGCCGCCGATGTCGAACAGAAAGCCTTTATAATCGGCGGTGCGCGAGATACCGCCGACGTAGACCGGGTCGGCTTCGATCACGGTGGTCGAGATACCCTGCTTGGTCAGCAGATAGCTGGATGTCAGCCCGGCCGGGCCGGCGCCGATGACGAAGACTTCCGAATGCGACATGGGCGGCCTCTCATGTGACACCATGCGCACCTGTCCGACGCATGCGTGCTGATTGTCTGTCGAGCGCCAGCATTAAGCGGAAACGTTAAACAAACCCTTGCCGTGGGATCGTTCCGGCACGCGTGGTGAGCGGCGCGTTAAGGGCGTTTCAAACCGTCACCGGTATGGTGCGCGGACGTTCCAGCCCGAGTTGCACCATCATGACCAGTCTCGCCGCAAACCCGCGCGCCGACGTTTGGGCGGCCGCGTCGCCGCTTTTGGCCTCTCGTTGGCTGTGGTGTCTCGCCGCCGCCTTGCTCGTCGTGCTGCGCGACATCGGACAGGCGCAGCTGTTGACGTCGCTTGGCGATACGGACGACGCGACCCGGCTGGTGCAGGTGCGCGAGTGGCTGGCATCCGGCAGCTGGTACGACATGCTGCTGCCGCGCTTCGGCGGGCCGACGCCGCTGATGTCGCATTGGTCACGTCTGGTCGATCTGCCGATCGGCCTCCTGCTCATCGTCTTCAGCACGGTTTTGCCCACGGAGGCCGCCGAAATAGCGACCAGGGTCGCATGGCCGACGCTGTTGCTCGTCGTGTTCCTGCGCTTGCTGGTGCGCGAAGCTGAGGCCCGTGCGGGCGGCATGGTCGCTATCGCCACCATTGTGCTCGCGGTCACCACGCTGACGGGGCTGTATCAGTTCAAACCAGGGCGCATCGACCACCACAACGTGATGATCATCGGAACGGTCATCGGTATCTTGCTGCTGGGTCGAAGTTTCGAGCGACCGCGCCTTGGCTACGCGGCCGGTGTGTCGATGGGTTCAGCGCTCGTCGTCGGCTACGAGCCGTTGTTGCTCATCGCACCTGTGGTCGGCGGCTTCGCCGTGTTCGCGGCGGTGCGCCCGGCGTATCTCGAAACGGCTCGAAATGTCTCTATCGGTCTTGCGACGACGCTCGCCGTCGGACTTCTGCTGACGACGCCGCCCTGGCTCTGGCATGCGGCTGCGTGCGACTCACTCGGCGCCAACATGTTGTTGATGTCGGTATGCGGTGCCATCGGGCTCGCCGTCGTCGCCGCACGCGCATCCGTGTGGTCGCTCACGGGCCGCCTGGTCGTGCTCGGATTATCCGGCGGGCTCGGCACCGTGTCGTTCTTCGCTGTCAATTCCGCGTGTCTGCAAGGGCCGTACGGGCTGCTCAGCGCCGAGGCGAAGAGCCTGTGGCTCGGCAACGTGATGGAGGCCAGGCCACTCGTCGACATGTTTGCATATCAACCGTCGCCGCTGATCGTGTACCTCATCTTCACGGCTCTGGCGCTGGTGGCGGCCTCTATTCGGTATCGCCGGCAGAGGAGCGGCGACAGTGCGCTGCTTCTCGCGTGCTTGGTGATTTCGCTCGCAGCCTCGCTGACGGCGATCAAGTTCATCCCCTATGGCAGCTTCCTCGCGGCGGTGGCGATCGCCTTGTTCGTCGCGGAATTGGCCGGCAACGCGCAATTGACGCCGTTGTCAGTGCGACTGCTCGGCGCCATTGCGCTCAACCAGAGTACGATCGCGCTCGGTGTCGGCCTGGCGCTTTCGGCCGGCGGTATGTCGAAGGCTGCCATCGACGGCGCGAGCATGAAGGAAACGGATCAATGCCGAACCACACCGGTGATCCGTTCCCTGGCGAAACTGCCCAAGGGCTTCGTTGTCGCAAGCGTCGATTTCGGACCTTACATCGTGGCCCTGACGCGTCATGACGTGCTTGCGGCGCCCTATCACCGCATCGACGCGGCGATCGTCGAAAGCTACCGGATTTTTCGCTCATCGCCCGAAATAGCCGAGCCGAAGTTGCGTGCGCTCGACGCTGACTATCTCATCGAATGCGTCGCTGTGACCAAGCCCGGCGAGCGGGTTCGTCTTGAAGAGGGCGTGACGCGCTCGAGCCTGATCGGCCGCTTGAGCCACGGGGAAACCGTGCCATTCCTCGAGGATCTCGGCAACGTCACGGGCGAGCCATCGGTGCGCGTGTGGCGCGTCAAGCGCCGCGACGAATGATCAGGTGTGATGCGCGATCAAGTCGGCGAGCGTTGCTTTCTGGCGCCCATCGGCATCGAAGTTCGCAGGCGAGAGCCAGGCCTCGTAGGCGGCGCGACGGGCGGGCCAGTCGTCGGCGATGATCGCGTACCAGGTCGTATCGCGCGTACGCTGCTTGATGATCACGGCACGACGAAAGAACCCTTCGTAGGTGAAGCCGAACCGCAGCGCCGCACGCCGCGACGGCGCGTTCAAGGCGTTGCACTTCCACTCGTAGCGTTGATAGCCGAGCGTATCGAAAGCATATTTGGCGAACAGGAAATTGGCCTCGGTGGCGATGGCTGAGCGGGCGATGGCCGGTCCCCAATAGATGCTGCCGATCTCGATCGCGCGGTTCGCCGGATCGATGCGCATCAGGGTCTGGCGGCCCTCGCAACGGCCCGTGCGCAGGTCGATGACGGCAAAGAACAGGGGATCGTCGCTTGCCGCGCGACCGACCAGCCACGCGTCGAACTCGGCGCGGGAGGTCGGCACGTCTTCGAACAGATACTGGTGCCGCTGAGCCGCATCGGGCACGGTCGAGGCGGCGAACAATTGCTCCGCGTGGCGGACCGGGTCGAGTGGCTCCAAGCGGCAGAAACGGCCTTCGAGGACGACCCGTTGCGGACGCTGAGCTGGCCCCTGCGGCACGGCGAGCGGGCCAATCTCGAGCCCGGTTACTGGATCGACTTCGCGCGGGATCTGGGCATCGAAATCGAACATGGTCACAGTCTCCAAGGGCATCAGCGCAGGATGCCATAGGCGCTGAACGGAATGAACGCGACGGGATCGCCCACGTGGACGTCGCCGTGGGCCTCGGCAATTTCAATCAGGCCGTCGGCTGCGCGCAGGCCGGAAATCAGGCCAGAGCCGTCGCGGCGAAACTTGTCGACGGCGGGGCGACCGTCGAGCGTGGTTGACATGCCGCGCCAATATTCGCGCCGGCCGGGCTTGCGCCCTTCGAAGGAAAACGCGGCCGGCAGGCTGTGGCGCACGGGCTCGAACCATGCGGCTCCACCCATGCGCCGCAGCAGCGGAAACGCGTACAATAGGAAGCACACGAACACAGCTACGGGATTGCCCGGCAAGCCGAGCACGACGCAATCGCCGATCTGGCCGAACGACATCGGCCGGCCTGGCTTGATGGCGAGCTGCCAGAGATGTCGCTTGCCGAGCAGCTCGAGTGCCGCGACCAGATGGTCCTCTTCGCCCTTGCTGGCGCCACCGGAGGTGATCACGACATCGCAGGCGCGGGCCGCCGCGCGCAGCGTCGCGTGGAGAACGTCGGGTGTGTCGGGCGCGACACCGAGATCGATCGGTTGTGCGCCCGCAGCCGCGATCAGCGCCGTCAGCATCGGCATGTTGGCGTCGTAGACCTGGCCGTGTCCGAGCGGGGAACCGGGGCGGATCACTTCATCACCCGACGACAGAATACCGACGCGGAGCCGCGCGAAAACAGGTACCTGCGCCATGCCGACGGCTGCCAGAGCGGCCAGATCCTGGGGCCGCACGACGTCGCCCGACGCCATCCATCGTTGGCCGGCGGCCACGTCTTCACCGGCCTTGCGCACGTTGGCGCCGGCCTTCAAACCCGGAGGAATAGTCACGCGATCGCCGACGACGACACAGTCTTCCTGCATCGCGCAGGTGTCGTGGCTTGCCGGCATGACCGCGCCCGTGAAAATGCGCGCCGCCGCATTGATGCTCACCGGTGCGGGCGCTGCGTGGCCGGCCGTAACCCGAGCCATGATCGGCAGCGTGCTGCCGAGACTGCGATCGTATCCGGCCGCGGCGAAAGCGAAGCCGTCGACAGCGGCATTGGTGTGCATGGGCACAGGAAACGGGGCTTTGACATCGCTCGACAGAATGCGGCCGGACGCCTCGACCAGCGGGACCTCTGTACGTCCCGAGACGGTCGCGATGCGCGCTTGCAGGATCGCCAACGCCTCGGCGTGGAGCAGCCGGGGACGGTCGGATACGAAGCAGTCGTCTGCCAGTTTGCGCATGGATCAGCTGTACGCCACCAAGCGGCAAGACGAAACCC
>JANOAW010000236.1:0-3960 GCA_031411355.1 Hyphomicrobiaceae bacterium
CATCTGCCGCAAACTCGCCGCGGATATGGTGACAACGCTGCCGCATATGTTGCCGGCCATGAAAGCCGTCATCGACGACGGTTTCGCCACGACATTCGCCGACGGCTTGCAGATTGAGCGCGGACGCAGCCGGCAGACCAACAACAACGTCGATTCAGCCGAGATCGAAAGGCGTCGCGCCGACGTGGTTGCGCGCGGCAAAGCCCAGGCCGTGCGCAGCTGACTTGGTCACACGAACCGACGACAGACACGAACGGCGACCGTGCGGCCGCCGTTCGGACGTTCAGAAAGCGAGCGATTGACGATCAGCAGACCTTGCAGCCGCCGCTCTTGCGGATCTCGGCTGCTGTCTGCACGATCAATTCGTTCAATCCCTGTGGTGCGCCGCCAACCGAACGTTCGCCGATCAGGAAGTGCGGCGTGCCGTTGATGCCGAGTTTTTCAGCCAGTGCGCGCGTCCGTGCGATCTCGGCCTTCACGTCGGGGCCGTTCATGTCGGCCTTTAGCTTGGCGATGTTGAGGCCCAGTTTTTCCGCAGCCTTCAAAGATGTCTGCTCGTTCGCCTGACCTTGGCTCTCGAGCATCGCGCGATGAAACTCCCAATATTTGCCTTGCATCTTGGCGGCCAAAGCCACCCGCGCCGTCTCCTCGGAGCCCTTGGAAAGAATCGGCAGCTCCTTCAACACGAGTTTGAGGTTCTTGTCCTTTTCAGCCGCAGCGATGACATCCGTGAACGCTTTTTTGCAATACCCGCAATTGTAGTCGAAGAACTCGACAACCGTCACGTCGCCCTTGAGATTACCAGCCACGGGTGCCGTGGGCGCCCGATAGATTTCCGCCGCATTGTCCTTCAGCGCCGACGCCAACTTTTCAGCCTGCACTTTCTCCATCTTCGTCTCGAGCGCCTGCTGCACCTCCATGAAGACTTCCGGATTGGCCAGCAGGTATTCTTTGATGATCTTGTGCAACTCGGATTTCTGCGCGTCGGAGAACGACGATGGACCGGCCGCCTGAGCGAGAGTTACAGCTGGCTTTGCTCCAGGCGCGATCGCCGGCACTGAAGCACCAGGCGTTGTCACGGGCTGCGCAATAACCTTCTGTGCCTGCGCCTTGACCACGACAGAGCGTCCGATCCCGATCACCGCTCCGGCGACCAGAACCAGCGGCACGGCAATCATCAGCCCCTTCGGCGACAACAGCTTTTGCAGCAGCGAACGGGGACTTTGCAGGTCGGACATCAACTGGAACTCCATGAAAGGCAGCGTGATTGATCGGCACACATGATCGTCTGGTCAATTACCGGTTGGAATTTTGAACGAAACGATCTCTTCCGCTCTGTTCCACTCCGGCGAACCCTGTGGCAACTTGGTTTGTGCTCTCTTCGCAAAGATTTGAGCCTGCTTGAAGTTACCCTCGATGAAATTCGCTTGTGCGGCGGCGTATTCGGCCTGCGGCATCTGCCCCTTGCGCGCCAGCGCCGTTGCCAGCGTGTGATAGGCGCGTGCGTTGTCACCGTCGCGAACCACTGATTTACGCAGCAGCGGCAGCGCTTCGTCGATCATGGCGCTGTCCTCGCTGGCAACCAACGCCTGTGCAAGATTGGCTTGCATCAACGCATCTTCGCCACCGGCGAGTTGCAGCGCTTTACGCAGGCTCGGAATAGATTCCCGATATTGCCCGCCATAGTAATACAGGCTCCCACGCAGTTCGTGGAAAAAAGCGTTGTTTGGTTGCTCGCGCACCAGCGCATCCACATCCCCGATCGACTGAATGCACCGGCCCTGGCAGTTCTTCGAGATGGCGCGGGCGTATTTCGCTGGCATGCTCGAATCGGATTGCGGATAGTTTCCAATCACCGTCCCGGGTCGATCGAGATACCCGGCGATCTTTGCACGCATCATGTCGTGCCGCAGTTGCAGCTCCGGCGGATCTTTGGCATCCACGTACGGACTGGCTGTCACCTTGTCGCGCAGTTGGGCGAGCCGCGCCGTCGCGACCGGATGGCTGCGCACAAACGGGTCCATGTGCTGTTCGGAAATGAATTCCTGCTGCGCGAACCTTTCGAAGGTGGCCAGCATGCCGCGTCCGGATTGCTTGGTTGCATTGAGAAAAGTCAAGCCGGCTTGGTCCGCGGCGGCCTCCTGCGAGCGCCGTTCGGCAAGCAACCCGCGCATCACCACGTCCGGACCACCGAGCAGCAAGCCTTGGCCGGCAGCCCCGACCTCGCGCGAGTCGCCTTTTGCGGCGGCCCCGGCAATGATGGCGCCGATGCCAAGCAGTGACACGAGCAACATCTTGGTCTGATCACGAGCGATCCGTGTCCGCAACGCCGCCAGATGCCCGCCCGTGATGTGCCCGGTCTCGTGCGCCAACACCCCGATCACCTCGTTGGGCGTCTTCGCCATCGCCAACGCGCCGGAGTTGATGAACACGTTGCGCCCGTCGGCGACGAAGGCGTTGAAACTCTCGTGGCGCACGACGCGCATGGCGATATTGTTCTGCCCAAGCCCCGCGGCTCGAAAAATCGGCCGTGCGTAGTCACGCAGCACGCCCTCGATCTCACTGTCTCGAATGAGCGGAATGCCTTGCGCACCGGCCCCGTCGATGCACGTGACGGCGAGGGACGCGGCGACACCGACGGTCAGCAGTCTGCGGCGATGGCTGATGGCAGGCACGATACACGTCTCCCCCGTCATTGCCGACCCGTCACTGCCGACGAAACGGCTGGCATCATCGACTATAGTGCGTCGCGATCCTCGGCACCATGGCTGGCGATTGATTGCGGCGCCGCCGTGGCGCAGCCCTGCCGCTCAGCACAGTTCGTCCAGCAGCTCATACCAACGGACGCCGGTCGGCCCACGGGTACGCTCGCTCGAACAGTGCTGCTGCCCGACACAACACCTGATCCTTGCCACGCGCCGCGACCAGCTGCACGGCCATCGGCAATCCATCCGGATGCATACCGCACGGCAGCGTCACGGCCGGGTTACCGGAAAGGTTGAAAGGATGCGTGTAAGGAAACCACGCCTTGCGCACACTGTCCAACGTCTGGCCCGCAACCTCGATCGGTTCGAACAGCCCCTCTTTGAGCGGCAAGGCCGTTCGCGTCAGCGTCGGCATCACGATGATGTCATAGCGCTCGAACCACGATTGGATCTGCCGATAGATTTCCGTCCGACGCACATAGGCCCGCATCAGATCTTCGGCCGAATGGGCCGATCCATTATCGATCTGGCGCAAGAGCGTCGGCGACATCCGTTCGCGCCAGGTTGGCAGGAGGTGGGAGAACCGCGCCCGCCAGAGCGCTGTAGAAATCACCAGCCACATGGGCTCGGTCGGCTCCATGTCGTCGGCCATCTCCTCGATTTCGGCGCCGAAGCGCTCAAACGACAGCGCCGCCGCCCGCGTCGCCGCCAGCACGTGTGGATCGATGACGGTATTGCCGAGGAATGGCCGCCAACCAACCCGCAACCCCGCGAGATTTTCAGCACTCGTGACGGCATCGACACATCCTGCCGCTGTCTGCCCGGTCGCGTGCACGTCGCGAGGATCGGGTCCGCCCATCACTTCGAGCATGAGCGCCGTATCCAGGACCGTGCGTGTCGTCGGCGTGATGTAGCTCATGTTGCCGAAGCTTTCGGGCGCCATGTCGTGAGGAATAAGCCCGAGCGACTGTTTGAAGCCGACCACGCCATTGACCGCCGCTGGAATGCGGGTCGAACCGCCGGCGCAGGTTGCGACGGCGAGTGGCCCAAGGCCCGCGGCAGTCGCGACGGCCGCTCCGCCCGATGACCCGCCCGCCGAGCGCGTTCTGTCCCAGACATTGGCAGTGCGCCCGAACATCGGCGCTTCGGTCCAGGCCATGTGGCCGAACTCCGGCGTGGTGGTCTTGCCGACGAGCACAGCTCCGGCAGCTCGCAGCCGGGCGACGGCGACGCTGTCGGCAGACGGCACGTTATG
>JANOAW010000237.1:0-5436 GCA_031411355.1 Hyphomicrobiaceae bacterium
CGAAGTCACTCGGCGGACCTGAGCTCGCTCCCATCGAGTTCATGACTGTCGTCGAGGCAGCCGCCGCGCTCGACGGCTCTATCGGGTGGCTGGTTGGCAATGGTGGCGGCTACAGTCGTGCGGGAGGCTACCTTCCACATCACGTTGGTCGCCGTTGGTTCGCCGACCCTCACGCCTTCATCGTGGCCGCGACCGGTGCCATAGGTAGGGCCGAGCGCACAGACGACGGTTATCGCGTCAGCGGTCGATGGCCGTTCGGCAGCGGGGCACATCATGCCTCGCACTTCATGGGGCTTGCCTGCACGCGAGATGCACTGGGTCGCGACGAGCCGCCATTCTGCGTCTATTTCAAGCGCGACCAAGTGCTGGTGCACGATACGTGGCACGTGTCCGGATTGCGCGGGACCGGCAGCTGCGATTTCGAGGTCCGGGCCGTCGTCGTTCCGCATGAGTTGACGCATGCGCTGGTCGATTACGTCCCGACCAGTCCCGGGCTCATCTATCGGCTGCCCACCCATTCTATCTTTCCCTGGACCGTGGCCGTTGTCCCACTTGGCATCGCGAAGGGGGCCATGGTTGCCTTCGCCGCGCTTGCCAGCACAAAGTCAGCGGCAGGTTCCGCCAGCTTGCTGCGCGAGCGTGAAGCGGTCCAGAACATGTTTGGTCGCGCCGAGGCGCGCCTCTACGCTGGGCAAGCCTGCCTCGTTGCGGCCATGAACCGGCTGATTGCGGCGGTCGATGTGAACGGCGTCGAACTCATCCGGGCCCGCGCCCTGTTCCGGGCGGCCGGCGCGCACGCCGCGGAGACCGCGATCGACGTCGTGGGCATGCTTGCAACGGCGGCGGCGGCGAGTTCGATCTTCGAAAGCAATCCGATCGAACGCGCCATTCGTGACGTGCACGCCGCGACGAAGCACATTGCAATGAACCCGAACATCTTCAGCGTCGCCGGCCGGATTGCGCTCGGCCTCGATGCTGGTGCTGCCCGTTTCTGATGCGCAAAGTGTCTCGAACTTCCGCCAGAACCTGGAGACGACCTCAGAGCATGCCCTTGGTCGAGGGCACGCGTCCGGCTTGGCGCGGATCCAGGGCGACGGCCTCTCGCAAGGCGCGCGCGAGGCCTTTGAAGCAGGTTTCTGCGATATGGTGATTGTTCGTGCCATAGAGATTTTCGACGTGCAGCGTGATGCCGGCGTTCTGGGCGAAGGCCTGGAACCATTCACGGAACAACTCCGTATCCAGAGTTCCGAGTTTGTCGCGCGTGAACGTCACGTTCCAGATCAGATACGGCCTGCCGGACACATCGACGGCGACGCGTGTCAAAGTCTCGTCCATGGGCAGATGTAACGACGCGTAACGCGTGATGCCGACCTTGTCGCCGAGCGCTTTCGCGAAGGCTTGGCCGAGCGCGATGCCGGTGTCTTCGACCGTGTGGTGATCATCGATGTGCAGATCGCCGGTGGCGCGCACGGTGATGTCCATCAGCCCGTGGCGGGCGAGTTGTTCGAGCATGTGATCGAGAAAGCCGACACCCGTCTTGATGTCGTATGTGCCGCTGCCGTCGAGATCGATGGTAACCTGGATTTCGGTCTCTTTGGTGCGGCGATCGATGGATGCTTTGCGTGTCACGGGATGGCCTTCGGTCTGCCGGTCGGCTCTCGGGTATGAGCCGGTCGACGCCTTGTCAAATGCAGCTGCATCCCCGACCCTGCACGCGCACATCTTGCGGCAATCCGCTGATCGAGGAGCAAGTCATGGCCGAAGTTCGTTACATCGTCTCCGACGTCACGGCTTGCGTCACTTTCTACACCGATCAGCTCGGCTTCACGCTGGTGCAGCAATTCGGCTCGGCGATGGCGATCGTCTCACATGAAGATCTGACACTCTGGCTCGCCGGCCCGACCGCCTCCGCCTCCAGGCCGATGCCTGACGGGGTCGCGCCCGAACCCGGCGGGGGCTGGGCCCGCATCGTCTTGAAAGTCGCCGATCTCTCCGCGACGGTTGCGCGTCTCTCAGCGGCCGGCGTGACGTTTCGCAACAACGTCGTCTCGGGGCCGGGCGGGCGACAAATTTTACTCGTCGATCCGTCCGGCAATCTCGTCGAACTGTTCGAGCCGATCAAAAGCTGAACAGTTTTTTAACCCAGTCACCGACCGGATCGTTGTTCTGTGACGGCGATTTACGAAAGGCGACAGCGCCCGAACGCGGTGGCGCTTTCTCGCTCTCGATCTTCGGCTGTTCGATGAGATGGTATTTGCCTTCAAGGCCGAGATGAATTTTCTTCTCGTGTCCGTAGATATCGGAAAACGTCTTCATGGTGCCGTCGTCGTCCACGTGGGCCGTGAAATAGGTGATGTGGATCGGCACCTTTTTGCTCAGGCGGATCTCGTTGTTGTCGGGGCCGGTGGCGGCAAGTTGATTGACCTGCGCGCGGGTCATGCCTTTGTCGTGCGCCAGCAACAATTCGGCAAACTTCAGCGGATCACGCACGCGCATGCAGCCGTGACTGAAGGCACGCGCGGATTGCTCGAACAGCGGCTTTTGCGGCGTATCGTGCATGTAGACGTCATGCTTGTTCGGAAACAGGAATTTCACGACCCCGAGCGCATTGCCGGCGCCGGGTGGCTGAAATACGTGGAATGCGCGCAGATCCGTGGTCGTCCAGTCGACCGATGCCGGGTCGACCTCCTTGCCATTATAGGCGGCGCGCAATCCTGCTTTGGCGAGCGAACCCGGATTGCGGGCGAGCTGGGGCTGGAGTTCTTTCCATTTGATGCTTTCCGGCACGTTCCAGAACGGCTTGAACACGACGATCGACATGGCATCGGAAAAAATCGGCGTCGGCGTGTCCGGCCGACCCGTGACAATGCGTTCGAGATGCACGGTTTTGCCGTCGCGCACGAGACGAGTGGTGAATTCCGGCACGTTGTTCTGAATATGCGTTGTGCCCATGTCGGGCATCCATCGCCACATCTCCAAGTTCGCCAGCAGCTTCTTTTCCAATTGCGTGTTCGTCAGGGGCGCCGGCGCGACCGGTCCCTTCTTGGCTGATTTGCCGGGCACGGGATCGGGTGTCGCAACCGGCTGAGGCGCGTTCGCGATGACCAGACTTTGACCGGTTCTGACGGCCATGTACTTCAGGCGCAGCCGCTCAAACTGCGGATGTGCCGGATGCAGCGATCGGAGGTAATCGTCGGGCTTTTCGGCGTTGCCGAGTTCGACCAGGACGCTCGTTGGCTCATACAGCTGCGCTTTTCGATCGATCAGTTTGCTCAGTGCCGTCGGCTCGATGCGATCGCCACGGGCATGTCGGGCGTAGGCGAGAGCTGCGAGCGACAACGCGCTCTCGGCCTCCAACACTTGTGCCACTTCGGGCTTGCCGGTCCAGGTTTCTGCCGGCAATTTGTAGGCCGCCGCCTGCAATCCGTAGCTGTCCGCGTTGCGGATCTCGTTCATCAACGCAATCGCTTCGGTGCGAAAGCCATCCTCGCCGACCCAGAACGGCGCTCCATTCCGCGCCTCATAGACCTTGACGGCGGCATCTCGATCGGCGCGCAATTTTGCATCGGCCAGTTTGAGCGATTTCAAGCGAGCGACAAGGTCGGCACCGAATGTGAACGCGGGTTTTTCGGCCACGACCGGCGTCGGTGTCGGTTCGGCCAAGGCAGGGGCAACCGGGACAGGGGCAACCGGGGCGGTCGGAGCCGGCGCGATGGCGGGCGCTTCGGGCTCGGGTTTGGGCTCGGCCGTCGTCGCGGTGGGCGAGCCACCGAACGGCGGTTGCGGTGGCCAGTTGAGGCTGATCGGCGGTGGCCAGGAGATCTCGGGCGGCGACGTGGCCATGGCCTGGGACGACAGTCCCGTTGCGGCGCCCGTCATCAGACCACTCAAAGCCGCGGCCGAGGCCAGCGCGTGCCGGATACGCATCTTCAACTCTCCAAACATCGCGGCGAGCTTAGTCGACACGAGCGTCGAAAGCCACATCCGTGACGAACGCCGCACGGCCGGGATCGCCACATCGCGATCGGCGTGGCAGATCGGAAACAGTCTCTGGAACCCCGTACGATTTTCTGGTAACCAGCGATCATGACATTTTTATCGTCAAAGTTTGGTCGACTGATCTCTCGAATGCGCTGAGCCGGCGCCGCGAGCCGGCCTTCTGGCGCCTGTTTCGGCGTCGCACGCATGCCCTAGTGGCCTGCCCCGGCTAATATGACTCATGTCCAGCCGACGCGAACACTGTTTCCTGCCTTGTCAGTTTCAACTGATGAGGCACGCCGATCATGTCAGCGAAGAAGTTCATTGTCGAACTCGATGCAGCAGAGCGCGAACGCCTGACTGCCTTGATCTCGAAAGGCAAGGCGACAGCCAAGGTGATCCTCAAGGCGCGCATTCTGCTGAAGGCGGACACAGCCGCGGGCGCGCCCGGGTGGCTGGATGATCAGATTCTCAAGGCGCTCGACACCAACCTGACGATGGTTTCGCGCGTGCGCGAGACGTTCGTGCTCAAGGGGCTCGACGCCGTGCTGACGCGCAAGACGCGCGAAACGCCGCCAACTGCGCCGATCTTCGATGGCGAGCGCCAAGCGAAGTTGACGGCACTGGCGTGCTCCGAACCGCCGCCCGGTCACGCACGCTGGACCATTCGTCTGTTGGCGAAGCATGTCGTCGAGCGCAAGATCGTCGACGCCGCTCATTACAATACAGTTGGCCGCGCGCTCAAAAAAACGATCTCAAACCGCACCTGACCGACTACTGGGTGATCCCGCCGAAAGCCAACGCGGCGTTCGTTGCTGCGATGGAGGACGTGCTTGATGTTTACAAACGACCGCACGATCCAGCGCGGCCGTTGGTCTGCCTCGATGAGACGTCGAAGCAGCTCGTCGCCGAGACACGCACGCCCGAGCCAATGCGGCCGGGACAGCCCGCACGTCACGACTACGAGTATAAGCGCAACGGCACAGCCAATCTCTTCATGCTGTTCGCACCGCTTGAAGGCTGGCGCCACGTCGAAGTGACCGAGCGGCGCACCGCCATCGACTATGCCAAAATCCTGCGCGATCTCGCCGACATCCACTTCCCGAAGGCTGAGAAGATCCTGCTGGTGCAGGACAACTTGAACACGCACACGCCGGCGTCACTGTACGAGGCGTTCGAACCCGCCGAGGCGCGCCGCATCATCGAACGGTTCGAGTGGCACTACACACCCAAGCACGGCAGCTGGCTCAATCTGGCTGAATCCGAGTTGGCCGTTCTCTCCAGCCAATGCCTCGCGCGGCGCATCGCCGATGCCGAAACGCTCGCCAAAGAAGTCGCCGCATGGCGGGATCGCCGCAACACCCACAACGCCAAAGCCAACTGGCACTTCACCTCAGCCGACGCCCGTGTGAAGCTGAAAAGCCTGTATCCCGCACTTTAGGAGATTCAGGCCACTAG
>JANOAW010000238.1:0-3035 GCA_031411355.1 Hyphomicrobiaceae bacterium
TCACCGACGAAAAGGGCGGCATCAGCGAGCCGTTGCCCGGCTTCAAGCCTGTGCAACCCGTGGTGTTCTGCGGCCTGTTCCCGGTCGATGCGGCCGACTTCGAGGACCTGCGCGACGCCGTCGCCCGGTTGCGTTTGAATGACGCCAGTTTCACCTATGAGACGGAAAGTTCGGCGGCCCTCGGCTTCGGTTTCCGCTGTGGCTTCCTCGGCCTGCTGCACCTCGAGATCATCACCGAGCGTCTCGAACGCGAATTCAACATGAGCCTGATCACGACCGCGCCGTCGGTGATCTACAAGCTGCAGATGAATGATGGCTCGGTGATCGAAATGCACAACCCGGCGGACATGCCGGATGTGGTGAAAATCAAACACGTCGAAGAGCCGTGGATCTCGGCCACCATTCTCGTGCCGGACGAATATCTCGGGGCGGTCTTGAAGCTGTGCCAGGATCGCCGCGGTCGCCAAAAAACCCTCACCTACGCCGGCACGCGCGCCATGGTGGTCTACGAGTTGCCGCTGAACGAAGTCGTCTTCGACTTCTACGACCGCCTGAAAAGCGTTTCGCGCGGCTACGCCTCGTTCGACTACAAGATCGTCGGCTACGAGGAGAATGACCTCGTGAAATTGTCGATGCTGGTCAACAGCGAACCCGTCGACGCGCTGTCGATGATCGTGCACCGCACGCGCGCCGAGCAGCGCGGCCGCTCGATGTGCGAAAAACTGAAAGAGCTGATCCCGCCGCACATGTTCCAGATCCCCGTGCAGGCAGCGATCGGCGGCAAAGTGATCGCGCGCGAGACCATCCGCGCGCTGCGCAAAGACGTGATCGCCAAATGCTACGGCGGCGATATTTCGCGCAAGCGCAAGCTGCTCGACAAGCAGAAAGCCGGCAAGAAGAAGATGCGCGAGTTCGGCAAAGTCGAAATCCCGCAAGAGGCGTTCATCGCGGCATTGAAGATGGACGAGAATTGAGGGTGGGGCGCCGTCGACTTCTGATCAGCCGATTAACTCACCAGCATCACTTGCCCTGGCACTACAGAAGCGATCGCCGGCACGAGATCTGGGAGCATCGCCCGCACATACGGTAGCCGATTGCTCGGCACCGACAGCACGACGATGCCGAAGTTGATCGACGACAAGTTCTGTTGATGGCGCAGGTTCTGATCGATCGTAACGAACACGTCGAACTGGCCGTCGATCGCTGCGAGCAGAGCACCGTTCTTTAGCCCTGCGAATCCGGCACGCTGCGCCGTCTGCACATCGAACATCGACAAGTCACGGATGATCGGGCGAGGCAGGCATTCGTCGAGAACCACACGCCTCTGATCGCTCACTCTGCCGCCTCCGGGACCGGCAGCAGATGCCGTGCAGCCAACTTGATCACCGCCACGGCATGCTCGCGCGTCACAGTCGGGAAATGGTCGAGAAACTCATCCAGCGGATCGCCGGCCTCCAGATAGTCGAACAACGTCTTCACAGGCACGCGCGTGCCCGTGAACACCGGGGTGCCGCCGAGATATTCGGACGAGATCGTGATCAAGGGATGGGGCAGCGGCATGGGCGCTCCTTTGTGGAGAGATCATAATCATGGTGCCGCCAAGCATGGAAGCGCCTTCCGTGACATCGCCTGGTTGCGAAGGTATGATTGACCCAAGCTCCTGGACACGGCCATCGAACGTGTCCGGCAATGGGCGCCTGAGCGACAGGCAGAGATCGCCGAGATGCTGCTCGCGTTCGACGCCGACGATCTTGATGACGACGATCCGGCTTCGATGCAACGCTAAAGCATTTTCCACCAAAGTGGGCACCGGTTTGGTGCAGAAAATGCGACAAACAAAGACTCTAGAGCGCTTCACCTGACCCTTGTCAGGTGGAAAGGGCTCTAGACGGCCATGGACGAGAGCGGACCGGCAGAATTCTACGGAAGCGCGCTTTTTCCGGCTGCGACTTCGGACAATCGCGAGAGCAGGCCGGCACGACCGCCGTTGGCGTCCATCCATTCCAGCACCGCGCATGCGGCGTGTGCGTACAGGTCGTTGTTTGCAGCGGCGCGTTTAGGCCAATCACTCATGTGAATCGGAAGATCAGATTTTGACGTCGAGAGGCATTTTTCCGCCGAGAGTGGTCCGGCCTTCAGATAGCGTCGGTCGTCGGATACGATGACGGCCAGACCCTCGTCGAACCAGGCCGCGGTCGCCGTTTTGCCCACGTGACCGCCAATGCGCGCATAGAATTCGGTATGCGACAACTCGTGCGTGAGGATCGTCTCATTGATGCCGTCGGGTGATACGTGGATGAAATCGAGTGGTCCGTAGGCCCGCGCCTTGGCGCCGTCGCCGCCCAGTCTCGCATCGCACGCCGGCGTGAAGCAGACGAACAGCGTCGGGATCTTGTCGAAGGACCCGTAGAATGCGGCGACACGACGTTTGGACGCTGCGATGAGCCCGAGCACGTGGGCCTTTTGCTCAGCCGATGCGGTGGAGTCGGTGTACACGCGATCCGCGACTTTTTGCAGCCCGACGCAACTGGGACAGATGTAGGCTTGTGTCGCTGGCACCTTGACCAACAGGAGAGCCGCGCCGCCAATTAGCAGCACGGCGAGCAAAGCTGCGATGATCCCGGCAGACCATTTGAGCACGGCCATGACGTCGAAACTCCAGATCAACCCGTGTTTCAAGCGTTGGCCGCGAGATAGGTGATGGCTGCGTCGAGTGCGCCGGTGCCGTGGGGGACATGTTTCGCGACCAGCGCCATTTCGAGAGCCGACAAGGCAGCCAATACCATGGGTGCGTTGGTGTGGCCCATATGGGCGATGCGCAACGCCTTGCCACTCAAGGCGCCGATGCCGCCGCCGATGAAGACGTTGCAGGTCTGGCGCGCGTAATCCTGCACAGCCTTGGCATCGGCACCATTGAACAGCACGTTGGTGACGGATGCAGATCGTTGGGCTGCGGCTTCGATGTTGAATGACATCACCTGCCCTTCGGCCCACTTGCCGACGGCGGCATGGGTCGCGCCGGCGAGGAGGCGGTG
>JANOAW010000239.1:0-11002 GCA_031411355.1 Hyphomicrobiaceae bacterium
CGAAAATCGGGGACGCCGTCGGCGTCAGGCCCTTGGTCATGGTTGAACACGACCGGCGGAGATGGGGCGCGGAAAACGGCGAGGCTGGTTCCAGCCGAGCGGCCGAATTTTTCTGCGAGGCGCTGACGCATGTCGTCGGCATAGTACGCGCGGACCTGGGGATCGAGAATCCGGCCGACGAGAGCAAACACCTGTTGTTCGAGACTGGCGCGCCGTTCCGGCGACGTCCAATCGCCCGACGACCATTCGCGCTCGAACAGCATATCGGCAAACGGCCGGGTGTCGGCCAGAACCGTCTCCATGGCGTCCCGGCCGCGTTGGCGCACGAGATCGTCGGGGTCGAGGCCATCGGGCAGCAAAGCGAAGCGGATCGACTTGCCGGGCACCAAGTGTGGCAGCGCCGTATCGATGGCCCGGAACGCGGCTTTCTGGCCGGCTTTGTCGCCGTCGAAACACAAGATCGGCTCGGCCGCCATGCGCCACAGCGATTTCATCTGGTCTTCGGTCAAGGCCGTACCGAGTGGGGCGACACACTCGTCGAAGCCGGCGGCCGACAAGGCGACCACGTCCATATAGCCCTCGACGGCGATCACCCGCGCGCGGCCATAAGCAGCCGTGCGCGCGTTGGCTGCGTTGAACAGCACATGGCCTTTGTGAAACAGCGGCGTCTCGGGGGAATTGAGATACTTGGCGGGCGCCTCGGCATCGAGCGCACGACCGCCGAATGCGATGACGCGGCCTTTTGTATCCGTGATCGGAAACATGACGCGATTGCGAAAGCGATCGTAGGCGACGGGAATATCGGCCCCACCGATCAGCATGCCGGACGCAATCATATCCTCGGTCGCAAAGCCGAGTTTGGCGAGATGGGTCTTCAGCGCGTTTTTACTGTCGGGGCCGTAGCCGATGCGGAAGCGCGTGACGGTGCCGGTGGTGAGCCCGCGCTTGTCGCCAACGTATTTTCGCGCATGCTCGCCCGCCGGGGCTCTGATGGCGGCTTCGAAAAACGCCGCCGACGCCTCCAGGATGTCATACAACCGCTTGCGTTCGTCTTCACGTTCGGGGTTGCGCGCCTCGCCCTTCGGCAGGGGTACGCCGGCTTCCTCGGCAAGCCGCTCGACGGCCTCGGGGAACGTCAGGCCCTCGGTACGCATCAGAAACTTGAAGATGTCACCATGCTCGCCCGAGGCGAAGCAATGGTAGAACCCCTTCTGATCGTTGACGAAGAACGATGGGGATTTTTCAGCCTTGAACGGCGATAATCCGCGCCACTCGCGGCCGGCCTTCTTGAGCGCCACTTTGCGACCGACGACCTGGCTCGCCGGCAAACGGGCACGGATATCGTCCAGCAAGGATGGGGGCCATTTACCGGTCATAGGTGAAGCGCATAGTGGATTCCGGCGCGGTGGGCGGCGGCATTGGGTGGATTGTCCCCGTTATCCACAGCTTGCCCTTTATCTACAGCTTGAGCGGCGCGCGTCAGTCTTGCCCAAGCCAACATCATTCGACCATGGCGTATCCGCGCCTCTGGTCCGCTCGAACGGTGTAGACGCGACCGACGTGGTCGGTGACGCGTCGCGCTTCGGCTGAATTGCCCGCTGCAAGCGCGCAGTCGAGGTAAAGTTGATGCAGCACGTCGTGTTGTGCGTGGCTGCCGCCCAATCGAGCCATGCCATCAAGGGCCGGCCGCATCGCCGTCAGAGCGTCCGCCGGTCGGCCTTTGGCTCGGGCGATGATGGCGGCGCACACAGGAATGGCATGATTCCGCACGATCGGTTGAACCGTGCCTGCGCCGGTCGCGAACGCGTGCATACCCGCCATCATGCGTTCGGCCGCATCGAAGCGCCGCGTCGCGGTGAGCGCCATCATCCAATGCGGCAAAGTGAACGCCGACAGGCAATCACCGATCCGGGCTTCCGCCTTGTCGGCGAGTTCAACCCAGCGGTCGCCGACATCGACCGCTTGCCGCTCGAGGCGAAACAACATCGAGGCAGCGTTCTGCACATCTATATAAGTGTCCGGCTGCGCTATCGTCAGTGGTGAGGTCAAATTGCGATAATTGCGGTCGTAGAGCGATAAGACGTCCGCGAACGCACCGCGTTCGTAGTGATACAGGCTGCGATGCCACCACAGGTGATGCACCAGACCGTTGCCGCCGACCCAATGTGGTTCAAGGTCGCCGAGCAATCGAATACCCTCGTCGTGTCGACCGCTCATCTCGAGAATATGGGCGACCGCATGCGCCGCCCACAAATCAGCCGGGTTGCGTCGCAGCGCCTCTCGTCCGGCCGGTTCCGCCTCGTCGTAACGGCACAGTTCCTCGTAGGCGAACGCCTTGCAGGCGAGCAGGGACGCCTTCGCCGGCTCGTCATCGCTGAACGCCGGCAGAACGCGATCGACGGTCGTTGCCATGCGCTCGATCGCGCCGAGCCAGAAGGCCGTGAAATGATGCAGTCGGAATGCCATCACGTCGCGGGGATGATCGGCCAGGATCTGCTCCCAGATCGACAGAGTCCGCTCCACATCGCCATCCAGCCATGCGCCAAGTGCGGCTATGTGCGCCCGTTCGCGCGGCGTTGCATTGCGTGCCGCCGCCGCTGCCGCATGGGCCGAACGGGCGGACGGCACCACCGACAGCTTGAAGGCCAGCATGGTCAGTGTGCCCCGCAGCACGTGGGCCAACGGCATGTCGGGTGCGGCCGCGACGAGAGCCTCGACGCGCTGCGGCAGGTCCATCCGGTAGGCGAGGTAACCAGCGATCGCGTGATCGAAGGCCGCTGCGCCGGCCGGCGTCGCCTGGCTCAGCTGCAGTCCGTAGGCATCGGTGATCATGCGGCGGGTCCTCGACTGCGTTCAGCGGCGGCGGCGACGAAGGCGGTAAAAATACCCCGCCCTGGATGGTCGGTGCCGACGTAGCGTTCCTGATGCCACTGCAGGCCGACGGCGAAACGCCTACTGGGTATTTCGATCGCTTCGACGACACCGTCAGATGCTACCGCCGCCACACGGACGCGCGCGCCCGGCGTGACGACGGCCTCCTTGTGGAAGCTGTTGACGGCCAGGGTGTCGACGCCGACGGCCGCGTGCAGGAGCGAACCAGAGATCAAGGCGACGGGATGGGTCTCGTCGCGCGCGTAGTGCGGTAATGGCGCCACGACGCAGGCCTGTACGTCACCGTGCAGTTTCGCGCCGTGCAGACAGGCCAACATCTGCATGCCCGCGCAGATGCCGAGCACGGGTTTGTCGACATCCAGAAAGGCCGTCGTCAATCGCGCTTCGAACGCATACCTTTCGGACACCTGGTATGGCGATCGCGTGCCGGCGGCGTAGAATTCGGACGGATAGGCAAAGCCGCCGCCGACGGCGAGAAAGCCGTCGAATGCCGCGACTGTCGGCTCGACGAGGCCATCGATATAGGGGATCCCGTAAGGTAATCCGCCGGCATCGGCGACGGCTGCGAAATACGTCTTGGACGCTTCATAGCGTGTCGCATCGCCACTGGTATTTTCGTCGAGGAGCACAGCGATGCGTGGAGCACTTTTCATAGAGGGCACCGCTCGTCTCATTGCCTGACGATTTTCTTGAATTCCCAATGCGTACCCTGCCGTGTCGTTTTTTGTGAGATCTGGGGCGTGCGCTTGTCGACGGGGCGTACGCTGGCGGCCATCAGGCGCGCCATGTCGCCGAACACGTAGGGATTCTGCACGAAAACGTTATGGTTGAGCGCGAACGTGCTGCCTAAACCAGAAACGTCGATGGCATCCACGTCGGCGAGATAGACGGGCGCGCCGCCAACCCTGGCGCCATCCCAGCGGACCCAACCCGACACCGACATCGCGCGGTCGGCCTTGCTCGAATACGAGGTCAAGATGATGCCGAGCCGACGCAGAGACGGCATGACGGCGGCTAATCGCGTCGGGTTGACGTCCGCATGAGCGAAGATCACTTCGCCGAGCTTGACGCGTTGGCCCGTGATGCTGCGGTCGGCGAGCCGTTCGAGCGCATTCAGGATCACCTCGGCCCCGGTCGAATGGCCGATGACATGGACTTTGACGTCGGGCAAAGCAGTGCCCAAAGTCTCCAGCATCTCCAATAGAAACGGCGCCGCCGTCGCCGCTCGGTCGCGATCGCCGAGATATGCCGTCACACCGCTGCGTGCAGGCCACGCGAACGTAGACACGAGCCCGTCGAAACCCAGATCATAGCCGATCATAGCCGCACGCCGCGCCGCGTCTTCGAAACTGTTGTTGTAGCCGTGCACGTAGATGATGGCTTGTCTGGGAAACCGCGTGGATCTCGACAGACGGTCGCGGGCTTCGGCGAACATGGACGCGCCTTTGTCCGTCGAGACGTCGACACGCTGCACGGCAAGAACCGTCTCGTTGGTCTGACGTCCACTGACGACGGACACGCGACCGAACGATTGTGCTTCCCGAGCCGCGCGATTGAGCACCTCCGTTTTGGGCGCGCGCACGGTCGCCCGGCCGAAAGCGATGTTCGTCGGGTCGGCCTGCTGGTTCGCGCCGAATGTGATCACGCGGGTCGATGGCTCACGCACGCGATTGGTGGCAAACAGCACCGGCACGTCCATCACATCCCAACCGGGAATGGCGGCTGCGCGCGTGCGGAACGACGTCGCCTCCGTGGTCCTGCCAAGGCGATCGAACACGGTCGCGAGATTGAGAAGAATGCTTTTATTGAAGAGATGAGCCGGACCAACAATCGCCTCGGTGATCGATAGCGCGCGCATCAGATCTGGCGCTGCGTCGGCATACCGATTTTGTAGTTCGAAACTTCCGGCGCGATCGCCGAGCGTTGCGGCGATATCGAGGTGGCGGTCACCAAACGTGCGTTCCCGAATTTCAAGCGCGCGCGCATAAAGCCGATCCGCTTCCCCATAGCGCCCCTGGCCTCGAAACAGGTTCGCAAGATTGTTGAGCGCCGTCGCGAGATCGGGTTGCGGTGGCACCGCCATTTTTTCAAAGTTCGCGATCGCTTGCTTGAATTCCGCTTCGGCCTCGCTCAGTCGCCCAAGGGCGCGGTAGAGTTCACCGAGATTGTTGCGCACCAGCGACGCCGTTGGGTGTTCGGCACCGAGTGACGCGTCGATGATCTTGCGTGCCTGCAAATAGAGCGGTTCGGCTTCGCCATGGCGTCCTTGTGCGCGGAAGGTCTCGGCGAGATCGTTCGTGGCATTGGCAAAATCCGGATGGTCGATGCCGACTTTCTTCTTGAACATGTCTCGCGCATGCGTGTGCAGGGCTTCGGCTTCCGCATAACGCGCCTGATCTCGGTGCCAGCCCGCGAAATCGTTGAGCGTAATCGCGTGTTCGGCGTCCTTGTCGAGAGTAGTGGTCATCGCCAATGAGCGCCGATAGAGCGGCTCAGCGGCCGCGAAACGGCCTTGGGCTCGATACATCTCGGCCATGTCGCGGAGCGCGATCGCGGTCTGCAACTTGTCTTTCAATGGCTCGAAAATGGCGAGCGCCTTGACATAGATCGGCTCCGCTTCCGAATGCCGGCCGAGGGTCTGATACAAGCCAGCGAGACAATTCAAAACCAGACCGACGGCCAGATCGGGACCTTTCACTTTCGCATCGGCGATCGCGATGGACCGGGCATAGTTGGCTTCAGCGTCCCGAAACTGGCCGAGACTTTGTTGGAACTCGCCCAAGCGGCGGAGGAACCCGATCAGTCGCACATCGTCCCGACCGTGCAACTCCTCAACCTGCGTGACGGCACGGAGCGCGCGCAAGATGCCAACGTGGAACTTGGCGTCTTCGAAGAGTTGATCCAGTTCGAGTCCCAACCGACCGAGGTCCAGCGCTGCGTCGACGCCGGCTGCGCCGTTGGGTGGGACTGGGTTCGGTTGAGCCGCCGCGGTCGTCCACAGCGGCGCAACGCACAGCGTAAGAATAAAAAATTGACGCGGCAAAGATTTATGCAGGGCTGACCACGGCATAGCGACCATCCGTAGCTGCTTTCAACGGCGGTGAGCTTTGCACGGGTCACGCCGAGCGGCAAGGCAGGAGATCAGGCGGGGCCGTTGCGACGCCCCGCTACTCAATCGCCCCGCTACTCAATCGACTGTCGATCGACTACAAAGCGAGCCGAAAAGGCTCGCCATGCCCATCGACGTCGTCGACCTCCGCAGTTTTTACGCCACGGCCCTCGGCGGAATGGCCAGGCGGATCATTGGGCAAAAAATCCGCACGCATTGGCGCCGCGCCGACGGCATGGTCGTGATCGGGTTGGGATACGCGGCGCCGTATCTCGGTTCGTTTCGCAACGAGGCACTCCGGCTCGGCGCCTTCATGCCGGCCGAGCAGGGCGGCGTGTTGTGGCCGGCACGCGGCCCGTTCAGGTCGGTCATGGTCGAAGAAGACCGATTGCCGTTGCCCGACAACACCGTCGATCGGTTGCTGTTCGTACATTGCCTCGAATCGGCCGCCGGTCATGCGCGCGGCCTGTTGCGCGAGGCGTGGCGCGTTCTGACGCCGAATGGGCGGCTGCTGGTGGTGGTGCCGAACCGGCGTGGTATCTGGGCACGGCGCGACAACACGCCGTTCGGTCACGGCCAACCCTACAGTCGCGGCCAGCTCGAGCGCCTGCTGACCGATGCCTTGTTCACGCCGCTGCTGGTCGAAACGGCACTGCACGCGCCACCGCTCGATCTGCGTGTCATCATTCGCGCGGCGCCTCAGGTGGAACGGTTTGCAAGCAAACTGTCGACGCCGTTCGGCGGCTTGCTCGTGGTTGAAGCACGCAAGGAGATCGCATCGCTGATTTCATCCGGCGCGCGCTCGGCGCAGATCCAGCCGGTGGTTGTCAGCGAACCGTCGCGGCGCTCGATGCCCGCAGACACCGACGCCTGACGTACTGTGGTCACGCAAACCGGTTCGACCCGTCGACGGCGGTCGACAGTGAGGTCCCGTCGACGGCGGTCGACAGTGTTGCGATGTCGACGTCGGCGGGCAGGGGCGCGCCATCATTCAGGTGTCGCGCCAGCAAAGCAGCCAAGAGCGGTGCCCGCATCGCGCCTTTGGTGCCGAGCCCGTTGACCATCGCGATGCGTCGATCGATCGTGCTGACGCCGATGCGCGGGCCGCCACGGACGATCGGGCGTACGCCGGCGAGGTGTGCAACGACATCGAACTGGCAGGCCAGGATGGCGCGGACTTCAGCCTCGATTTCGGCGCGGCCGGCGGGCGTTGGAACATGATCGAGGTTGGTCCAATCGAATGTCGCGCCGACACGGAACACAGCGGGTTGATCGGTTGGTGCCATCCAGAGCCGACGATGCAAGCTCATCGCCGGAAATGGCCGGCCGAGCCTGATGAGCAGGAGTTCGCCCTTGGCACTGCGAAACGACAGCGCTGGAAAATATGGGTTCTTCGCGCCGGCAAAACCATCGCAGAAGACCACGTGCCGCGAGACATGATCGCCGATGCGCACGAACGGGCCGTCGTTGGACAGGTCGACTCGAACATCGACACGGCGTTTGACGAAGGGCAACGCCGCGCGTGAGGCCGCAAGATAGGCCATGGTATCGAGCTGGGCCGATCGCATCACGAACCCGCCGTGGGGCATGTGCACGATATCGGGCGGTGCGGGCGGCGCCGGCTGCGGGTCGATCAGGCAAGCCTCGGACGCCGCACGTCGCACCTCCCAACGCGATCGCTCGGCCACGTCAGCGAACACGCGCACGGCTTGAATATCGCGCAGAAAGCGCGCGCCGGTTCGCTGTTCGATCGATCGATAGAACGCACACGCTGCGGCGATCACGGCGTCGTCGTTGCGGGTGAAATTCTTGCCCATGATGGGCGTGAACAAGCCGGCTGAGACTTTCGACGCCGATGCCGGCGCATCCTCGTCCATGACGACGATGCGTCGACCGGCGTCGAGCAGATGCCAGGCCAGGGCGGTGCCGGCCAGCCCTTGCCCGATGACGATGACGTCGAGAGGCGTCACAGCGCCGCGCGAGAGCGGTTCGGGCCGGCCAGTGCGGCGCGAGCGGCCTTGTATTCGGCTTCCAATCGATCGACCTGAACGGCGACCGGCTCGATGGCTTTGACGGCACCGATACCTTGGCCGGAACCCCAGATCTCTTTCCAGGCTTTGGGTGCGCGATTGGAGCCGAAGTCCATTTTCGAGGGGTCGCTGATCGGCAGATTTTCCGGGTCCAAGCCGGCGCGGATGACGGACGATTTCAGATAGTTGCCGTGCACGCCGGTGAACAGGTTGGTGTAGATGATGCCGTCGGCGCCGTTGTCGACGATGTCTTGCTTGTAGCTGTCGACGGCGTTGGCTTCCTTGGCGGCAATGAACATCGACCCGGCATAGCCGAAGTCGGCGCCCATGGCCTCGGCAGCCAGGATGGAGCGACCGTGCGCGATGGCGCCCGACAAGGCGATCGGGCCATCGTAGAATTCGCGCAGTTCCTGGACCAGGGCGAGCGGGGAGAGGCGGCCGGCGTGTCCACCCGCGCCGGCACAGACCGCGACCAGCCCACCCGCGCCCTTTTCGATCGCCTTGCGGGCGAAGGTGGTGTTGATGACGTCGTGGAAGACCAAGGTGCCTGCCGCTGCGAAGGCCTTGTAGACATCCTCGCGCGCACCAAGCGACGTGATCGCGAGCGGCACCTTGTGCTTGAGGCAGACTTCGACGTCGTGTTCCAAGCGGTCGTTGGATTTATGCACGATCTGGTTGACGGCGAACGGCGCGGACGGCGCGTCCGGGTTGGCGCGATCGTAAGCCGCGAGTTCTTGCTTGATGCGGTGCAGCCACTCGTCGAGCAGTTCTTTCGGACGTGCGTTGAGCGACGGGAACGATCCGACGATCCCAGCCTTGCACTGGGCAATCACCAAATCTGGCCCCGATACGATGAACTGCGGCGCCCCGATCAGCGGAATGCGAAGCGCACGTTTCAGACTGGCGGCGGTGTACATCTTCGAGGCCCCGGGTGAGCTGACGTTCGGGTCAGCCTGTAGCGTGCGTCATCGAGCGAGGGAAGTGGTGCGCGTTTCGGCGGCAGAGTGGGCCGCAGCCGTCTCGTGCGAGACGGGACGCTCGCGACGTAGTAGATCTGCGTTCATCGTGCGGACTGGAGTCGACAAGACTGGAGACGACAAGACTGGGGACTACAAACCGGGCGTTGCTGATTCTGCGTCTGGAGGACAGGTCACACATTTCATGCTGGGTTTCGTTATCCAACGCCTGTGGCAGGCGTTCATCGTTATGCTCGTCATTTCGGCGCTGGTGTTTGCCGGCGTGTATGCCATCGGCAATCCCATCGACGTGCTGATTTCGCCGGACGCGACACACCAAATCCGCGAGCAGACGATAAAGGCCTATGGGCTCGACCAACCGCTCTGGAAACAATATTGGGATTTCCTCAGTCGTCTGGCGCGTGGCGATTTCGGGCGCTCCTTCATCTTCAATATGCCGGTGTTGCAGCTGATTTTTTCTCGCTTGCCGGCGACGCTCGAATTGACCTTGGCCGCGGTTCTCGGCGCAACGCTGCTCGGCGTACCGCTCGGCATGTATGCGGGATACAGACCCGACAGCATCGTCTCGAAGATCATCATGGCCGTGTCCATCCTGGGCTTTTCCGTGCCGACCTTCTGGATCGGTCTGGTGCTGATTTTCACCTTCGCCGTCTCGCTCGGCGTACTGCCAGCCGGTGGCCGCGGCGAAACGGTTCAAGTGTTCGGCACGCAGTGGAGTTTCCTGACACTCGACGGCCTGAAGCATCTCTTCCTGCCGGCGCTCAATCTCTCGCTGTTCAAATTTGCCATGATGGTGCGGCTTGCGCGGGCAGGCACGCGCGAACTCATGCTGTCCGATACGGTCAAGTTCGCGCGCGCGACGGGCGAAAGCGAATGGACCATCATGACCCGGCACGTGTTGCGCTTGATTTCGATTCCGATCGTCACCGTGTTTGGACTCGAGTTCGGTTCGACATTGGCGTTCGCTGTGGTCACCGAGACGATCTTCTCGTGGCCCGGTGTCGGCAAGTTGATCATCGACAGCATCTCGTCTCTGGATCGACCCGTCATGGTCGCCTATCTGATGCTGGTGGCGCTGTTGTTCATTATCATCAACCTGCTCGTCGACGTGGCTTATGCCGCGCTCGATCCGCGCTTGAGAACGCGGAAAGAGTGATGCGGCGCTTCGAACACCTGTCCCGGTTCTGGAACGAGTTCCGAGAAAACCGTGTCGCCATCGCGGCACTCGTCGTCGTGGTGCTGGTGAGCGGCCTCGCCGTGCTCGCACCCTGGGTCGCACCACAAAACCCATACGATCTCGCGACTTTGTCGCTCTCGGATGCCCGACGCGCGCCGGGTTTCGTCGGGAGCGGCGGCTATATCCATCGGCTCGGCACCGACGCGCAGGGGCGCGATGTCTGGTCGGCCATTCTGTACGGCCTGCGTATTTCATTGCAGATCGGCGCCATCGCCGGCTCGGTTGCTTTCGTTCTCGGTGCCAGCATCGGCGCGATGGCGGCCTTCTTCGGCGGTCGCATCGAGGCCTTGATGATGCGCGTGATCGACCTGCAGCTGTCGTTTCCGGCAATTCTGCTCGCGCTCGTCCTGTCGGCGGTACTGGGGCAAGGCAAATGGCAGCTGATCGCGGCGCTCGTGACCGCGCAGTACGCTTATTTTGCCCGCACGGCACATGGCGCGGCAGCATCCGAACGGCCGAAAGATTACGTCACGGCAGCTCTCTCGACGCCCCTGCCGGCACGGCGCGTCATCTTTCGGCACATCCTGCCCAACTGCCTGCCACCGTTGATCGTGGTCGCGACCGTGCAGGTCGCCAACTCGATCGCGCTCGAGGCCACGCTGTCGTTCCTCGGTCTCGGCCTGCCGGTTTCCGAACCTTCGCTCGGGATGCTGATCGCCAACGGCTTTCAATACATGTTGTCGGGCCGCTACTGGATCTCGATCTACCCCGGCCTGGCGCTGATCGTGCTCATCGTGGTGATCAACCTGGTGGGCGA